>CAUZNJ010000025.1:0-13788 GCA_963580965.1 Alphaproteobacteria bacterium
CCCAGAGGGATTCTGGGCCGAACAGGGCAAGCGAATTGACTGGATCAAGCCCTATTCCAAGATCAAGGAGATCGACTACAACGCCCCCGTTACCATCAAATGGTTCCATGACGGCACCCTAAACGCTGCAGCAAACTGCCTCGACCGCCACCTCGCTAAGCGCGGCGATCAGACCGCCATCATCTGGGAAGGCGATAACCCCAACGACAGTAAAAACATCACCTACCGTCAGCTGCACGCCGAAGTGTGCAAACTATCCAATGCGCTAAAGGACATGGGATTTAGCAAGGGTGACGTTATCACCATCTATATGCCGATGGTGCCCGAGGCCGCCGTCGCCATGCTCGCTTGCGCCCGCATCGGCGCGATCCATTCAGTAGTCTTCGGCGGGTTTTCCTCCGACGCCCTCGCCGGACGCGTCCAGGACGGCAATTCGGTCTGCGTCATTACCGCTGATGAAGGCGTGCGCGGCGGCCGTGCCATCCTGCTGAAGGATAATGTCGACACCGCCGTCGCCAAGTGCCCTACAGTAAAAAAAGTCGTCGTCGTCAAGCGCACCGGCGGTGACATCGCCTGGTACGACGGCCGCGACGTTTGGTACCACGACATTGTCGGCGCCGCCTCCGCTGACTGTCCGCCGACCGAAATGAACGCCGAGGATCCGCTTTTCATTCTCTACACCTCGGGTTCCACAGGAAAACCCAAGGGCGTTTTACATACCACCGGTGGTTACATGGTCTACGCCTCGATAACCCACCAGTACGTCTTCGACTACCACGACGGCGACGTTTATTGGTGCACAGCCGACGTTGGCTGGGTTACCGGTCACAGCTATATCCTTTACGGACCGCTGGCTAATGGCGCCATCACCCTGATGTTCGAGGGCGTACCCAACTATCCCAATTCTTCGCGCTTCTGGCAGGTCTGCGACAAGCACAGCGTCAACATCTTCTACACGGCACCGACCGCCATCCGCTCCCTGATGCGCGAAGGCGATGGCCCGGTGAAAAAGACTAGCCGAAAATCCCTGCGCATCCTTGGGTCAGTCGGTGAGCCAATCAATCCGGAAGCCTGGATGTGGTACCACCAGGTTGTTGGTGAGAAACGCTGCCCCATTGTCGACACCTGGTGGCAGACCGAGACCGGTGGCATCCTCATTACGCCTCTGCCCGGCGCCACCGCACTAAAACCTGGATCAGCGACCCTACCCTTCTTTGGCATTGAACCAGCCATCGTCGACGCCGGCGGCAAGGTAATGAACGGCGCCTGCGAGGGCATTCTGTGCCTCACTGATTCCTGGCCCGGCCAGATGCGCTCGATCTATGGCGACCATGACCGTTTCGTGCAGACCTATTTCACCACCTATCCCGGTAAGTACTTTACGGGTGACGGCTGCCGCCGCGACGAAGACGGTTATTACTGGATCACCGGGCGGGTTGATGACGTCATCAACGTTTCCGGCCACCGCATGGGCACCGCCGAGATCGAAAGTGCTCTGGTCGCCCATCACAGCATTGCCGAGGCCGCCGTCGTCGGCTACCCCCACGAAATCAAAGGCCAGGGCATTTACGCTTACGTCACGCTCAATGTTAACCAAGAGCCCTCAAAGGAATTACGCCAGGAACTGATACAATGGGTGCGTAAGGAGATCGGCCCCATCGCCCAACCAGACCTCATTCAATGGGCGCCGGGCCTACCCAAGACCAGGTCTGGCAAGATCATGCGCCGCATCCTTCGCAAAATCGCCGAGAACGATTATGCCAGCCTAGGCGACACGTCGACCCTGGCAGATCCGGCAGTTGTCGATGATCTCGTCAACAACAGGATGAACCGTTGAAGGCAAGCAAATGATGCCTCTGGAGCTATCCGCTGATGTGAGGGGCCGGAGCATCAGAACCGGAAGTAGATGAAGGTGCTGGAACGGTGGGCTAATCCTACGGCACCTAGCTAGCGCCCTTACGCTCTCTTTATTCTGCTGTATTGTCTGATAGACAGCCACAGCCGTGCGGACGCTCCCGGAATGAAGCCGGCTCATAACACTATCCATCGAATATGGTGATTGTCCGAATCACCACTCCACGGGACTCAATATCTAGATATCTGGCCCAGAAATTATAATATATGACATTATTTAGGAAACAATGTTCATCGATTTTATGCCTGGAACATACCGTATAGCCACGTAGCTATTACTACAAATAAGAGAACCGAAAAGGCCACGAATAATTTAGAAATAACCGTTAGGTAAAACTTAAATTATTAATCACGAGGAGCCATATATAGTGGGAGAATTTCGTTAATTAATGAAGAATTGCAAGGCGTACTGCCTCAAATACCATAACGGGATGAGCTCATGCGCACATTGCTGCCAAGTGGTTAGAGCTGTTCAAATGGTTAAGCGTTTGCCAAGAATTATGGGCATAGAAAACGGGAACCAGTGACTGAGGCGAACACCCACAATATTCTGACTAAAGTGAACTATTCGACAATCCAGTTTCAGCCGGTTAAGTACATGACGTAGCAGGGACCACCCTACACCCGACAATCTAAAAATCGATGCAGCGCCCCTTACGTTCCCAATCCCCATAGCGTGTTGGTTCGGGACCTTTTGGACCACCCGTCTCCAGCGGAAGGGGCTTTGTTGGCACCGTTGATATTAACGTTTCTTGATCGCCTTCAATTGCTTTTGAATCTAATACGGCACTGCCACATTTTTGTTCTACGGTCATAATGCACTTCTCCTTTTCTCTCGCCAGTCCGGTCTAACCGCTGGCAGCGTAAACGGCAAATCCTATGATCCTACCATGACAGACGCTCGAACCATCGCCCTGGACGCTCTTGAGACAGTATTAGAGGATGGTCGTCCTCTAACCGCGGTTCTAGAAGCGGACCGCAGGCTTGCCACCTTAGCGCCTCGGGACCGGGCTTTCGCCTTCAATATAGTCATGACCACCATGCGCCGGCTCGGCCAAATCGATGCGGCAATAGCCGCCTGCATGGAACGCCCGCTGCCGGCTAAAGCCATAAAGGTGCGCGCTATCCTTCGGCTTGGCGCTGTTCAGCTCCTTTTCTTGCAGACCCCGCCCCATGCCGCCGTCGCTACCGCCGTGGATCAGGCGAGGCGACGGCGACAGGATCGATTTACCGGCCTCATCAATGCAGTTTTGCGCCGCCTCGTGCGCGAGGGTGTCTCCCTGATCTCCAACCAAGATGCGCCACGCATAAACTCACCCAGCTGGCTATGGGAAGCATGGGAAGCCGCCTACGGTACGAATACAGCACGAGCGATCGCTGCCTCCCACCTAACCGAACCGCCGCTCGACATAACCGTTCAGGAAGATCTTCCCGGCTGGTCGGCCCGTCTCGGCGCTCTCGCCCTGCCGACCCGCAGCTTGCGCCTCATCAATGCCGGCCAAATTGAGTCCCTGCCCGGCTACACAGCCGGCGCCTGGTGGATACAAGACGCCGCCGCCGCCATACCGGCACGCCTGCTAGGCGATATCAAAGGGGAAATCGTAATTGATCTTTGCGCCGCCCCCGGCGGCAAGACCGCCCAACTCGCTGCCGCCGGGGCCGACGTCATCGCCGTTGACCGCGACAATGGACGCCTCGCTCGCCTCACCGCTAATCTCTCCCGCCTCGGACTCACCGCCAGGACCATTGATGCCGACGTAACCCAGTGGCAGCCTCTCGCCCGCGCCCAGGCTGTCATGCTGGATGCCCCGTGCACGGCCACCGGCACCATTCGCCGCCATCCCGATATCCGCTGGACCCGCCGCCCGGGCGACATCGCCAATCTCGCCGCCATACAGCGATCCATGCTCGGCGCCGCCGCCGACATGGTCGCCACTGGCGGTACTTTAATCTATTGTGTCTGCTCCCTAGAGCCTGCGGAGGGACCGGAACAAATCACCGCTTTTCTTAACAGCGGCGCGCCCTTCACCCGACGACCGGTTGTCCCGTCTGAGGTGGGTGGCCTGACCGAGATCATCAACGACAACGGAGATCTACGCAGCCTGCCCTGCCACATGAAAGATACCGGCGGCATGGACGGATTCTACGCTTGCCGGCTGATCCGCAAGACTGATTAGGGGATATGCCGGGTAATCACGTATCCGCTAATGGTGAATACGGCTGCGGTAACCTACCTAATTCCATCTGACATGGCCGAGCTACCTCAACGCCTAGGAGCCCCCGACCCAGCCGCCACGGTGAGCGCCGCTGCAATGAACATTGCCGCCAGCCACCAGCTCTGCCAAATGCCATAACTCAGCCCCAAAAAGACCGAAGCGGTGACACAAAGACCAGCTGCCGAAGCCGCGGCACGGCCACCTGATCCACCCCCCATGGCTGACCCCTGCCGCAATACCCAGGCGAAAAATCCAGCAAGCAAGAGCGCGCCTGGGAAGCCAAGCTCCAGCCATACTTGAAGCGATGCATTATGGGGGTGAAGCGGCATCAGTTCCCCAAAAATTTGTGATCTGGTATTGTCATAAATTCTAACGTGGCCGCCAGGAATGTTCCGCGCTGCATTCATGCCCCAGCCGAGAACGGGCTTCTCCGCGATACGGTCTGCTGCAAAGGACCAGATATAAAAACGGGGCAAAACACTAAGCGGAACGATTTCCACCATCCCTCCCAGAACCTCCGGCTTGAGAATGGTATGAGGCGCCACCGGCGCTGCCAGGACAAATACAATCGCACCTGCCGATAGAACTTTTCCCACCTTCTTACCGAACCGACCGACCAGAAGCGCCGCTGTGCCGCCGGCGACAAGCGCCAGGGTTCCCGCCATAAATCCTATGTGCGCCGATATGGCGGCCAGAATAATAATGATCGCCGCTCCAAACAGCGGATGCATATTCGGCCAGCTCAAAAGCAACGGCCATGCCATTAGAGCCGTCACCGCCATCGGCGCATTCAACCAAAACATGCCATAGATTTGAATCTGCCTGTTGTAATTTAAATTGGGGATAGGGTTATGCAGGTACTCAGACAACGGCGCGCCGGAAATTGCTTCGATACCTAAGATCATTGCTACCGACCCAATGCCGAGCGCCAGCCCTACTGGCAACCAACGACGGGCAGCAGGCGCCACGCGATGGGCAACCCCGATAAGCAACATGCCGCCAGCTAGATTGGCCGCCAACTTGCCAGCGCCGAGCAATCCCAGCATTACATCCGGCGCCCACCAAGCCGACATGGTGGCCCATAAGACTGTCGCGCATAGCAACCACAGGAGCGGGCGCGGCGGATGCACCGGCCATTGCCCCTGCCGTCCCAGTAAAATGGTTCCGCCGACCGCGGCGATAGCCATCGCCACGGTCGGCGCGCGGTTAATAAAAAAAACCAGCGGTGGCAGCAAGCTTCCAAGGAGGACTATCAGGCGTCCCGCATCTAGGAGCGGGCTGCCGGGCGCACTATCATCTGATTGCATGTCGCGAAAACCGTTGCCAATTTGGTGGGGCTAGAGAATTATTACCGCAATCTGCCGGACACCCCAAGCCCACCGCAAACCGTGAAAGTGTTTGCCCGGCAAGTAAACACTACGCTATCGAGGACAGCCCCGGATTTCTAGAGCGTTTCAACTCCATTATACGAGTACGTAAACTCCATTGCTGAAAGTCCAACTACGTTGAAGGCATATGGGAAAGTCTGACCATCGTGCCAACATACTGGCTCTCCTTCGTGCTGGCCTGCGATATGCTGTCTACGGCAACAAGCTCTATGCCCTATCCCTCGGCAGTAGTCGCGGCGAATCCCTGCAAGGAACGCCATCCGACCCCTGGCCGGGAAACCGCGAGGCGGCGGCCGCCTTTTTGGCTGGTGAACTTTTCGTTGGCGGCTCACGGATTGCCATCCATACAAACCCATGGCTTGATTCACCGCGCTCGGAGGTAGCACGCGCCGCTCTGCATAGTTTTGAATGGCTGCGCGACTTGCGCCACCTAAGATCCGCCGCCGCCCGCCACCGCGCCGCTGCACTAACTCTTAGTTGGCTCGATACCTTTGACCGCTGGGCACCTCTGCCCTGGCGCCCGGACGTTACTGGGAGCCGGTTGACCGCCTGGTTCACAAATTTCGATTTCCTGCGCAATTCCGGCGACGTTGGCTTTAGCGACCGCCTAGTTAGAGCGGCCACACGGCAGACACGTCACCTAACGCGCACCGCCTACGACGCCCCAGCTGATCACCGCCGGTTTGCCGCCGTTAAGGGGCTTATCCACGCCGGGGTCTATTTGACGGGACAGGAAGCCGCCCTGAAATATGGCATCAGCCTCTTAAATCAAGAATGCAGCCGCCAAATTCTACCCGATGGCGGTCATGCTCAACGTTGTCCAGCCATCCAGCTGCGGGTCTTGCGTGATCTTATCGATATCCGTGACGCGTTAATAACCAGTCACATCGAAATGCCACCTGCCTTGCAAAGCGCCATCGACCGCATGGCACCCCTGCTACGCGCTTGGCGACATGGGGACGGTAGGCTGGCCCTATTCAACGATAGTACCGAGGAAGACGGTACGTTGGTGCAAACCGTACTGGCGCTTAGCGGGTCCCGGAGCCGAGCACTAAACAGCGCTCCCCATACCGGATTTCAACGTATCGCCGTGGGCCGTACTTTGGTTCTATTTGATGGCGGCCCACCTCCCCCGCCCGGCCTGGATACACGCGCACATGCAGGCTTTCTTTCCTTTGAAATGAGTGTCGGCAAGGATCGCATGATCGTCAATTGTGGAGCCCACGGGGCTGGCGACAGCGATTGGAGCCATGCCCTACGCCGCACCGCCGCCCATTCCTGCCTTGGTGTTGATGACACAGACACCGCCGAGGTTTTCCACGGCGGTTTAGGCCGGCGCCCGGCCGAACTCAGCTGCCGGCGCCATGACACCCAAGGGCACATCATGATCGATGCCCACCACGACGGGTATGTAGCCGCATTCGGGCTCGCACACCGGCGGTTGCTGTACATCGCCTCGAACGGAAACGATATACGCGGCGAGGATACGCTGATCCGTACCGGCCGAACCGGGGGCAAAGCCAACCCGGGGCGCGCCTTCGCCGTTCGCTTCCATCTGCATCCGGACGTTCGCGCTTCCATCGCCGACGACGGCGATAGCCTTCTCCTTCGCTTGCCGGCCGGCGGCGGCTGGCGTTTCCGAACCTCCAAGGGGCGTCCACATCTGGAAGACAGCATTTATCTCGGCACGCCAGGCAGCCAGCGGCGAACCCATCAAATCGTCGTTCGAGGCACCATCGGTACGAACGGCACGACCGTTAAATGGCGCTTCGTTAAGGAAGGTTAAACCTGGCGGTTAACAAACAAAACTGAACCGTCAGAAAAGCATGGAGAGCGCCGCCTCATGCATGCGCGCGTCCCCCGCCGCAACAATTTGACCAGCCGATTCGATGGTCACTGGCGCGCCTTGCCAATCGCTGATGATGCCACCGGCGCCGGTGACTACCGGCGCCAGGGCGCAGAAATCGTAGGGCTTTAAGCCAGCTTCCACAACCAGATCAATATGACCGCTGGCCAAAATGCCATAAGCGTAACAATCGCAGCCATAGCGCGCCTCACGGCAACATTGCCGCAGAGCTTCGAACCTCGAAAATTCCGTGTCGTCGAACATGTGCGGTGTGCTGGCGTAGAGCCACGCGTTTGTCAGGCCGGCGCAAGGGCGTGTCCGCGCATCCTTACCTTTAAACTGGCTTACCATACCTTCAACGCCTATCCAGCGCTCGCCTAAGATAGGCTGATCGATGATCCCTATTACCGGCCGGCCGCGATGAACCAGGGAAACTAGGATGCCAAACAGGGGCACACCGGTGACATAGCTTTTTGTGCCATCGATGGGATCAAGGACCCACACCCATTCAGCATCATTCCGCTCGGGTCCATATTCCTCACCAATAATACCATGCTCAGGAACGTTCGCCGATAGGATCGCACGCATCGTGGCTTCGGATTCCCGGTCGGCGCGGGTTACCGGTGTCTGGTCATCTTTGCTATAAATGGAAAGATTAGTGCGAAAATACCGGCGCGCCAGTTCACCTGCCGCATCGGCTAACTGTTCCGCCAGCGTCAGAAAGTCGGAGGGATAGACGATCATCACCGCAACTTCCCGCCACCACAGATCATTATGGCTTTCCCAGAGTGGACATGACCTATGGCAAAGCCTTCGGCGCATCGCTGAGCGAGCGAAGATAAACAAGCACATCGGCCCGGTCGTTTGGCTTCTTTAAACCGGCGAAGCTCATCTTTGTGCCCTTTACCACATTACGGGGATTCAGCAGAAATTTATTCAGGTCCTCGAATGACCACTGCCCGCCCATACCGGCCAAAGTATTGGAATACTTAAAGCTATTATGCGCACCACGCGGCCGATTAAAGAGATCCCATAGGTTGGGGCCAACCTTGTTGGCTCCACCCTTTCCCACCGTGTGGCAGGATTGACACTTCTTGAATATTTTAGCGCCATTTTTGATACTGGCCGTTTGCAGCAACGTCAGGGCATCAACGGGGACAACCGCATCTTCTTTCTTGCCGTCACCCACGGGGGCGGCCAACCGCATCGCAGCGACCTGAGTCTCGTCAGCTTGCACCACCATATCGCCAATTATGATGCTGCCCCAGACAACCCAAGCGCTAACCAAAAGACTGAAGCCGAGCTTTTCCCAGAACGAAAAATGCATTGCCCGCGATCCTTTACACACCATCGCCACATCGGCGCCAATGTAGTCGCGACCGCCGCCCTGTCAATAGATCCGCATTGGTATTAGGTGAACTTTTCGATGTAGAATCAACCGCATCGCACTACCGACAGTTTAACTGCAGCTTCCCTTGTTAACGGAGCCGGCCTACTGTCCAAATCTTCCACGACATCGTAATTGTTCAAGCATCAACTATGACCAACCCGATCATCATTATCCCCGCCCGCATGGCCTCAACGCGCCTGCCAGGAAAGCCGCTCGCCGATATCAACGGAACGCCAATGATTGTCCATGTATGGCGGCGCGCCACCGAAGCCGGTATCGGCCCCGTCACCGTCGCCTGCGCCGAGGCTGATATCGCCACCGCCATCACGGATGCCGGCGGTCACGCCATGTTGACCCGCCCGGATCATCCGTCCGGTACCGATCGTATTTACGAGGCGTTACAATCTCTCGATCCCGCAGGCCGCCATGATGTCATCATTAATCTGCAAGGCGATCTGCCGACCCTTGATGCCAATCTAATCCATGTCACCGCCGCACTGCTGGAACCTGCCGTGTCCGAGATTTCAACGGTTGCCGCCGTCATTACCGACCCCGAGGAGATCACATCATCAAGCGTCGTCAAGGCGATCGTGTCGCTTGCCGAGGGCGCACGGTCTGGCCGAGCGTTGTATTTCAGCCGTAACCCGGGGCCGTCAGGAGCCGGCCCATTACTCCACCACATTGGTATCTATGGGTTTCGCCGGGCCGCTCTCGACCGCTTTGTTTCACTTGCGCCATCGCCGCTCGAGGGGCGCGAGAAGCTGGAACAACTGCGAGCGCTAGAGCATGGCATGCGGATAGACGTAGGGCTCGTTGACACAGTTCCTCTCGGTGTTGATACTTCCGCCGACCTTGACCGTGCGCGTGCCATTCTATCAGCCTAAGCACTCCAACAATACCGCGCGCACTATTGGCGAATGTTGGCCCAGCGCCACAATCGGATCTTTGGATATGAGCGACCCCGTAAACATCATAGCGTTCCAGGGGATGCCAGGCGCGTACTCCGAGTTAGCCTGCCGCCAAGTGGAAGCCGGCATGACGACCTTGCCCTGCCCGAGCTTTGAGGACGCCTTCGCCGCCGTGCGCGACTGCCGGGCGCGTCTCGGCATGATTCCCATCGACAATTCAGTTGCTGGGCGGGTTGCCGACATCCATCATTTGCTGCCCAAGTCTGGCCTTAACATCATCGGCGAGCACTTCCTCAGGGTCGACCACCATTTACTCGGCTTACCCGGGGCTACCATCGACGGCCTGACCCACATCCATAGTCACGTCCACGCATTAGGCCAGTGTCGAAAGATCATACGCGAGCTTGGTGTCAAGGCAGTGGTGCGCGCCGATACCGCCGGCGCTGCCGCAGAGATCGCCGAACGCGGCGACCCAACTCAGGCAGCCATCGCATCAGATCTGGCGGGCGAGACCTATGGCCTAGTTTCCCTGCGTGCCGGCATCGAGGATGCAGCACACAACACCACGCGCTTTCTCATAATGTCGCTTGAAGCCAAGACACCCGACATCAAACCCGGGCCGGTAATGACGAGCCTAATTTTTAAGATTCGCAACGTGCCGGCAGCGCTCTACAAGGCTCTGGGCGGATTCGCCACTAATGGCGTCAATATGACAAAGCTGGAGAGCTATCTCGACGGCGGAAACTTCCAGGCCGCCCAGTTCTACGCCGAAGTCGAAGGTCACCCCGGCCAACGAGGGATGCAGCTGGCACTCGAAGAGTTAGAGTTTTATTCTCGCGAAATCTATATCCTCGGCATCTATCCGGCACACCCATTTCGCCTTACTGCCGCCAACACCACCGGCTGACCCTCAACAAATGCCCATCAGTCCAAGCATCGATTCAATGGCATCCCTAACGCCGCTGTTCCTTTCCACCTTCGGTCGTTGATGGCGAATTATCCGACAGATTTTCAAGCCTCGTGCGGCATGATGCTTGGCTATGTTAGGTTGCCATCTGAACAATAGGAGAGATCAGGTGGCATCCATCCGCCAGGCCTTTTGGGCCGACCTCACTACCGACGAATTTATAGGCCTCAACGCCGACCGTCATGTTGCCCTTCTACCCATCGGCGCCACGGAGCAGCACGGGCCACACCTACCTCTCAACACCGATACCTGCATCGCCAACGGCATCACGGCGGCCGCCATGGAGTACCTCGCCGATAACGTCGGCGTCCTCATCCTGCCGACATTTACTGTCGGCAGCAGCGACGAGCATCAGGCCTACCCCGGCACCCTCAGCCATCCAGCGGAAGCCCTGATCGGCATGCTCACCGATATCGGCGACGGTGTCGCCCGCGCTGGCCTACGCCGCCTTGTTATTTTCAACACCCATGGTGGCCAGCCACAAATGGTTGACATTGCCGGCCTGCGCATGCGCCTGCGCCACCGCATGCTAGTGGTGAAGGCCAATGTCTTCCGCTTCGGCATGCCCGACGGCCTATTTGCGGCCGATGAACTACGCCATGGCGTTCACGGCGGCGCTATCGAAACATCATTGATGCTTCACCTGTGCCCCGATTGCGTGCGCCACGAAAAAGCCGCCGACTTCGAACCATCAACGCGCAGTCTGCAATCCGACGAAAGCCACATCGGGCCCGGCTCACCCGCTAATTTTGCCTGGGCAGCACAAGACCTGCACCCCTCAGGCGCTGTCGGCGATGCGACAGCAGCAAGTACTAAGAAAGGCGCCCAGCTGGCTACCCATTATGCCAAGCTATTGGCCGCTATTCTTGCAGATGCATCGCGATTTCCCCTCGACCTACTCAAGGACCGTCCTTGACGGGCAGCTTCGATGCCAATGTTCACCGCTCGGTTAGCAAAAGTCCACGCCCGTTAGTCTTTGGGGCTGAAACACTCTTGGCCCTAGGCATCGCTGATCTCGACCAGAACCACTCCGTCAGCAGCAAATACGCCTTTGCCCTTTGCCCCGACGATCAGCGGATTGACCTCCGCCTCCAACACGCGCGGCCCGTCGATGCGGGCTAGATCGGATACGGCGGCGATCGCCCGGGCCAACGCCTCCACATCGCCTTCCTCCATCCCACGGTAGCCGCGAAGGGCGGCAAGCCCCGGCACCACCTCAATCATCTTTCGAGCCGTTTCCATATCAACCGGCGCCATGCGCACGGCGGCATCGTCGTGAAGCTCCGCCAACCGGCCACCAACACCAACGGCAATAATCGGCCCCACCTCCTGATCGCGGCGGAAACCGACGATGACTTCACCCAGTCCCTGCACCATTTCCTGCACCAAGATGCCCTTAATCAAAGCCATTGGAATGGATTCGACAATACGTGCCCGTAACGTAGAGATCGCATCGGATAGCGCCGCCGGGTCGGCGATGCCCAAAATGACTGCGCCAAATTCCGTCTTATGCTGGATATCCGGCGACAATACCTTAGCAACAACGGGAAAGACCAAGTTGCAGGCGTCCTTAGAGGTCTCGGCAATAACTGTTTTCGGACGTGGTACGCCGAGTGCCTCAAAGACCGCTCCGCTGGCTGCTTCATCGAGCACCGGACCATTGCTTTCAGTAAGTAGCACCCGCGCCATCGCCATATTACCAACCGGGCCAGCCGCTTCATTCGGTGCCCGCCACGCAAGGTAAGCAGCCACCGCGTCGGCGCAGGCTTCCGGAGTGCGAAAGCAAGCGATCCCGGCTTGCGATAGCCGTGCCAGGGACTCATCGGCTTGCGGCGCTATAAACACCGCCACCGGCCGCCGAACCGGGCCCCGAGCCACCAGTTCCATAAACGGCTTCAATGCCCTGTCGGCATCAACACCCGATGACCCGACCACCGCCACCACCGCATCCGCGTCAGTCTCAGCTACTAAACTGTCGAGCGCCATACCATAGATATCGGGTCGAGCGCCAGCCACGGTCAAATCAATTAGCGGCCCGCCCCCAATGTGGATACCGCGCCCGGCAACCTTATCGATGAGGCCCGCCGGTGGCGCCACCAGCTCGGCGCCCAAATCGCCGAGCCGGTCAACGATCATCGCCGCGCCGCCCCCCGTTGTTGTCATAACGGCAACCCGCTGGCCGATGCCCGGACGCTGGCCACGTACCAACACCGGAGCCTCGACCAGCGCGTCGAGCATACCGACGCGGATGATCCCGTGGTGGCGCAGAAATGCATCGATGACCTTGTCTGGCCCGGCGATAGCCCCCGTATGGGTGGCAGCCAGCGCCCGGCCAGCCGCCGAGCGCCCCAGACGATAAGCAATGACCGGCTTACCCGCCGCAAAAGCCCGCCTCGCTGACCGGCCCAAACGATCGGCATTACGCAGGGTTTCGAGAAATAACAGGATGACGTCGGTGTCGACGTCGTCGACCAACAGGTCGACCAGCTCACCAACGCCAAGGTCCGCCTCATTGCCGACCGAGACCAGCTTAGCAAAGCCAAGCCCGCGTGCCTTGCCGCGTGTCATCAAGGAGCCAAGCATGGTGCCGCTCTGTGAAACCAGGCTAACCCTACCGGCTAGCGGCTTAACTTTGTCGAGAACGGCGTTGACCGTCAGAGGCATTCTCCCGTTGACGTTGATCAGCCCCATACTGTTGGGCCCAATAATGCGAACGCCATAACGCCGCGCCATCACCATCAAAGCTTCCTGGCGCGCCAAGCCGGAAGCGCCAGCGTCGGAGAAACCATCGCTGTAGACGGTAGCCAGCGGAACACACGCGGCGCCACACGCGGCGATGACCCCTTCGACCGCCTTGGCCGGCACCATGATGAAGGCATGATCTACGGGACCCGGCAGCGATTTAAGGTCCGGCCAAGTACGCTCCCCCAAGACTTCATCCCGGCCCGGATTAATCGGATAAACGGTGCCGGGAAACCCCCAGTCGCGAAGGAAGCGTAGCGGGCGGGCCGTGGCGCGAGATGGGTCGCCCGAGGCGCCAACTAGCGCGATGGCACGCGGTGCAAAAAGCGCCCGGGCCAGCTCTTCTCGATCCGCGCTCACTGCCCCTTTTTCCATGCACCCTCTCCCCATAGGCGAAGAGGGGGGATTATATTCGCT
>CAUZNJ010000026.1:0-13724 GCA_963580965.1 Alphaproteobacteria bacterium
ATAAACCTAGTGAGATAAAAAGTCCAAATTTCGTTTTTTGTGTGAGGGAGATATTATTAATAGTTAGCCGAGTTCAATGAGCCTCTCCCCGTACCTTCAAAGTCAGTATATATATGCGAAGGATAGTAGATTTTTCTACCTAATGGAAATTGGTGTTCTCATTTTAAGCCCATTTCGCCGGGATCATCATCAAATGACTCGGTCGTTGCCGCCGTCAACCGGAATTTGTGCCCCTGTTGTCTTAGACAGCGTTCCATCAGCTAATGCAGCGACAGCAAATCCTACATCTCTCGATGTGATTTCCGATTTGAGCAGATTTCGAGTCTTGTATTCTGCAATGGTTAAACCATAGCGATCCGCCGATTTCTTCAGCGTCTCTTGGGTCCAGAGCCGTGTGTCAAAGACAGCATCGGGGTGGATTGCGTTGACCTTTATGCCCTCAGATGCCAGTTCAAGCGCAAGCACGCGCATCAGTTGGGTCAGACCCGCCTTGGACACAGAATAGGCCGAAGCGCCAGCGCCTGGTGCCTGTACATTTCGCGATCCCACGAAAATGATCGACGGATCAATGCCCTGCCGCAAATAGGGAATAGCATATTTCACCAGTTTACGGTGTGACGTCAGGTTCACCGCGAGTGTACTATCCCACACCTCGTCAGGCATAGTTTCGACGGTGTCTCCGGTTTTGAAAATCCCAGCATTCGAAACCAGAATATCCAAACCACCATAACGCTGCACTACCTCAGCCAAACTGTCTTTAACAAGCGCGTCGTCAGTCAGATCCAGAACAGAAGACGCAAAGTTTGGCTTGTTCATAAAGGTCGTAATCTCTGGGTTCACATCCAACCCGACCACAACCGCGCCCTTTTCATGCAAAATTTCAGCGCAGGCACGCCCGATGCCAGTCGCAGCGCCGCTTACCACCGCAATTTTCCCGGAAAGCACCGGATCATGGCCCTGCCGCTTCAACTTGGATTGTTCCAGTTCCCAATATTCCAGCGCAAAAAGATCCTCTGGGCTCAGACCCTGCCATCCGCCGATCTTCTGTGCTGTGCGCAGTGCATCCAGTGTGGCATTGACCACATCGCGTGAGATGCTGGCACGACGGAAGTTGGGGCCGAAACTGCGGGCGTGGCCACTTTCAAACAGCGCCCAATGCGGATACGGCGCGAGCATGGTCAGGCTGTCGTCATTTTCGGACTGAAAATAGGCTGTGTATCTTGCCACAAAGTCCGACAATGCGGCCTCGGGGTCATCGCGAAACACCGCCGGAAAAGGCTTGTTATGTATCACGTGTTCCGGTGTCAGCGTGCCATGGCAAGACATTTCTGAAAGCGTATCAATGTCGCCTGGTGGGAACGAACTGGCAGAGAGCGACAGAACCGCCCGACCAGCAGCTTTACTGACAGATTTGCGTGATTTGGCAACAAACTCTGGGTCTTGCCCAACATCCGGGCCGTTTTCGATTGGTCCGTAACGGTCGATCAGAAACTGCTCTGCCTGATCTACAACCGCAATCATCCGATCATAAGAGGCCTTGGCAGTGTCTGCAAATGTGAATACGCCGTGCTGTTCAAGGATGATTGCATCATACTTATCGAACTGCCCCTGTTCCAATGCGTCCCGAAATTGCACGGCAAGGTCGAACCCCGGTTTGACATAGGGCAAGACCAGAACACTATCGCCGAATATCTCGGTGAAAAGTTTGCGGCCATGGCCGGAATTGGACAATGTCAGAATGGCGTTGGCGTGCGAATGATCTACAAATTTGAAGGGCACAACAGCATGAACGATCGCCTCAATCGACGCGGCCGCGGCTTCTGCATTCAGACGTGCGCATTTAACTTCATTGACCATATCTGTGTCCGACAGGGTGTCGAGTTTTGAAAGTTTTACCAGTTGATCAAGTTTTAGCGCGGTAAAGCCGTCTGTCCACATTTGGCCCAGATCATACCCACTGGCCTTTACCCAGATGATGTCGTGCGCCGCGCCGAACCGATCAGTATGGCTGGATTTCACCGAAGTATTGCCGCCACCATGCAGCACCAGGGCCGGGTCCTGACCCATCAAGCGCGATGTATAGGCCCGCAGATCCAGATCGCTGTGATGGGTTGCTGCGTCGTAATTGCGCCAACGATTCTGCATGGTTTTACCTCGGATTACTAACGGTACATGCCCAACACAAGGCACGAAAAATGGAACTTTGGGGTGGCTCATGTGGCACGGTTGACGTTGCTATCCTGAAAAAGTTCAAATGCTTCGGCACCGGTTGCATCATTGTGTACGACTGCTTCAAGCGCCTTGAGCATCCCAACCGGGTTCTCGGACTGGAAAACATTCCGGCCCATGTCGACCCCAGCTGCCCCTTGATTAATCGCGCGATATGCCATCTCCAGCGCATCACGCTCGGGAAGTTTTTTGCCACCTGCAATGACGATCGGCACCGGACATCCAAGCGCGATTTTCTCAAAACCGTCTTCGACGAAATAGGATTTGACAAACTGAGAACCAATTTCCGCAGCGATACGCGTGGCAAGGCCAAAGTAGCGCGCGTCACGCACCATATCGGCGCCGACACCTGTCACGGCCATGGTCGGGATGCCATACCGCGTTCCGATATCAATCAGTTTGACCACATTGGCGATTGATTTGTGTTCAAATTCAGCGCCGATATAAACCTGCGCCGCCATGGCCGATGCACCCAAACGGATGGCATCATCAATTTCGACGCTGACCAGTTCGTTGGACAGTTCAGTCAAGATACTGTTGCCGGCACTGCAACGCAGAACGATTGGTTTTTTTACCTCTGGTTGGATAACCGACCGCAGTGCACCCCGCGTGCACATCAAGACATCTGTGTGCGGTGCCAGCGGCGCAATGGTCAGATCCATGCGCTCCAGCCCAGTGGTCGGGCCCTGAAAATAACCGTGGTCAAAGGCCAGCATGACCGTCCGGCCAGTCTCTGGTCGAAAAATATTGGCCAACCGCGCTTTCATTCCCCAATCATGATGGGCGCACCCTTTAAGGTAAAATTTACTGGTGTCGGCAGGGGTGTCTTCGCCCCAGTCTTTGCCGTCCTTGATATCGTCGAGATCTGCCATTCCTTATCCTTTTAAAATTGTGTGCTGCCCGGTGCGGGCGGCGACATATGTGTTCATCGCACCCAATATGAGCGCAACTGAGATAGCACCCGGATCCGGGTGCCCAATAGCACGTTCACCAAGCGACCGGGCCTTGCCGGTCGTGGCGATCATGGCTTTGCTGGCCTGGACGCCGTCGCTGGCGCCTCGCTCTGCTGCGGCAAAAACCATGGCCAAGTCGTTTGATTTCACCTCCGACACAGCGCGGGCCGCGGGTGCAATCGCATCAAGCATGGTCTTGGCTCCCTCGACGACGCCGCCGCGTTTTGATACTGCTGTGCTTGATAAAGTCAGGAATGCCGCAAAAGTCTCGGCATCAAGCCTGTCGTTGCCGGAAAAAGCCGCTGCACCACCACGAAAAAGCGTGCCGAAGACCGCGCCCGCAGCACCCCCGGTTTTGGACATAATTGCCATGCCGGTTTTCTTGAATACATCTTCTACCGAAAGTTCCGGCTGGGCGTGCAACACGTCAAGTACCGCTTCAAACCCACGTCGCATTCCGATACCGTGATCGCCGTCGCCTGTTGCAAGATCGGCATCGGTCAAAACATCGACGTTTTTGATTATTTCATGCGCAACCGCTTGTAGCATTGCGTTAGCTTCGGTGTTTGTCAGCTCTGTTTTCATCACGTCACCTCACATGTTGGACAGGCCAAGCGAGCGCGCTGGCAGGTCCAGATAATGTTTCAACTCATCGTCCAGTTTTATCAGTGTGATCGAAAAGCCGGCCATTTCCTGAACCGTCAAATAAGTGCCGATGTCGGTGCGGTGCACGTTTACGTTCTGCGCGGCCAAAATTTGACGCACGCGCCGGTTCACGATCAACATTTCCATCATCGTCGTCGCGCCGAGATTGTTGATCATCAGCGCAACGTCCTGCCCTGGCACCAATTCGATATCAGTCAATATCTTGCCCATTATCTGGTCGGCAACCTCATCAGCTGATGTAATCTTTTGCTTGGCGATCCCGGCTTCACCATGGGCACCCATACCGATTTCGATCTCGTCATCAGCCAGAATAAAAGTTGGCTTACCGGTTTCAGGAATTGAACCGGCGGAAACCGCAACACCCATCGATCTAATGTTGTTGACGGCTTTACGGGCTACACGTTCAACCTCGTCCAATGTGTCTAGTTCTTCTGCCGCGCCACCGGCAATCTTGATTGCATAGATATCGCCCGCAATGCCGCGCCGATCTTTGGCGCGTTCCGGCGGTGCCGCCGCCACATCATCCGCAACGCGAACTGTGCGCACCACTATGCCCTCCTCGGCAAGTATTTCGGCTGCTATGTCGAAATTCATATTGTCGCCGGCATAATTCCCATAAAGAAACAACACGCCTTTGCCGCGATGAACTGCATGGGCAGCGTCCATGATGATATCGGGTGAAGGTGCGGCAAAGACCTGCCCACATGCCGCCGCATCGCCCATGTTCTTGCCCAGAAAGCCGTGAAAAATAGGCTCGTGGCCGCTACCACCGCCGATCAGCAAAGCGACTTTATCTTCTGGTAAATCGGTGCGGATCAGCACGTCTTTGCCAGGCAACCGCTCAACGGTACCATCATAGGCCAGCGCCAGCCCATCCAGCATTTCATCAACGACATTGCGCGGATTGTTCAGTATCTTTTTTGGCGTCGGGGCCATATCAAGCCTCCTCTTCTGAGACGGGTTTGGGGTGGATGTGATCAAGGATCAAGAACATCACAACGCCGACCATCAGGACAGGAAAACCCCACGAAAACAATATCCCTAAAAACGGTTGGCAAAGCATCACAAAACCACCCAGGATCAGCGTGGTCGCGACGCGATACAATAGTGCTAGAATGCTTGCAGATGCCATATTCAAATCCCTCTTTCTGCATGTGACACACGATTGCCGCTTGCTTTGTCAAACAAGAATCCGGCCCCTTTGGGCAATCGGAAACCGCAATGTTCGCCCTGCTGCAACGTCATTCCGTCGGCCAGAACCTTGCGGAACACGCCACCGGGAAACTGAATTTGCGCGGCGGATTCGTACCCACGATTGTCTACAGCATAGACAGACGCCGGGTTCGAACCGGCATCAGAAGTGTTGACCAGTTCAATGTCTTCCGGCCAGACACCAAGTTCAATTTCGGTTCCGTGCGCTGCAACCTTGTCAAACTGGGCAATGGGAAGTCGCTGGTCGCACCCCTTGATGGCAAGCTCATCGCCATCAATACGGGCGTCGAAAAAGGCCATTGCAGGGCTGCCGATCAGCCGCCCGACAAATGCGTTGGCCGGGCGGGCGAAAATTTCTTCGATCGTGCCCGACTGCAAAATGCGACCATTGTTGATAATGCCAATGCGATCGGCGATGGATATCGCGCCATGATAATCATGCGTTGCATAGAGCATCGTAGAGTTTTGCTCCTGGTGGATTTGGCGCAGTTCCGACCGCAGACCTTCGCGCAGTTTCAGATCAAGTGATGAAAGCGGTTCGTCCAGCAGAAACATGCTGGGCTGTCGCACTAATGCACGCGCAATTGCCACCCGCTGCTTTTCTCCGCCAGACAAAGTGTCAACATCTCGGTCAAGGTGCTGGGATATCCGCAGTAACTCAGCCGTGTGTTGAACACGGCGGGTTATTTCCTGTTCGGTCTCGCGATACGTGGGCGAGCGCAATGCAAAGGCAATGTTGTCAAACACGTTGAGCATGGGAAGCAGGTTAAATCCCTCGAACACAATCGAAAGATCGCGCGAGGACGGGTCCAGCTCTGTCACATTATGCCCGTTGAGAAATACATCTCCCTCATCGATGTCAAGCAGGCCGGCGATTGCCTGAATGGTCGAACTTTTGCCCGCTCCGGTTGGCCCCAGAAGCGCGAAGATTTCGTTATGGCGCACCTCAAGGTCAAGACCGCGAAGGGCCGGTTTTCCTTTGTAGGCCTTTTTAAGTCCTTGCAGCCTAAGCATCGTATTGGTCATACATCCGTTCCTTTGCTGGCAATGCGGTTGCCGGTTTGGCTGTCGAAAAATACCAATCCTTCGGGCCGAATGGCGACATTTCGCCCTTGTCCTGTTGACGTGGAACGCACGTCGATCCCTTGCGCAATTTCATCGCCGACACGAAAGGAAAAATAACGTTCGCGGCCAACGGAAAAGACATCTTCGACCGCCACCTCAATACCGAACTCGGGAGGTTCATCAACAAGTTTTACATCACGCGGGCGCACACCCATGCGCACCGGAATTGCAGAGTTTCGCACGACGTCCGGCACGATTTTTTCCGGCAGAACGATACTGCTGTCACCAAGGCGAAAGCCGCCCGACACAGGTTTCAGATCCATCAGGTTCATGCTGGGCGATCCAATAAACTGGCCAGAAAATATTGAATTGGGATTGAAAAATAGGTTGTGGGGTTCATCAACCTGAACGATTTGGCTATCGTTCATTAACACGATCCGGTCTGCCAGAGACATGGCTTCGCGCTGATCGTGAGTGACATAAATCGTGGTGACACCGAGTTCGCGCTGAAGATGGCCAAGCTCCCACCGCATTTCTTCGCGAAATTGCTCGTCGATAGCCGATAACGGCTCGTCCAGCAAAAGAACCGCCGGGTCGCGGACGACCGCACGGGCCAATGCAACCTTTTGCTTGGTGCCTGGCGGCAAGGCCCCTGGAAAACGCTTCAACTCATCCCCGAGTTTAAATATTTCGGCGACCCAATCAAGTTTGCGGGCGATCTCGGCGCGTTTAAACCCGCGTGCTTTAAGCGGGAACACAATGTTTTCAGCGATGCTGAGATGCGGGTAGAGCGAGACGAACTGGAAGACCATTGCGATATTGCGTTCACTGGCGGTTTGATCGTTTATGCGCTGACCGTCAAAAAGGATGTCCCCTGACGTTGCCGTTTGCAGCCCTGCGACCGCACGCAATGTCGTTGTCTTGCCGCATCCAGACGGCCCAAGATAAACGACAAACTCGCCGTCGTTGACTGTCAGGTTTACATTGTTGACCGCTTTGAACGCGCCAAATTCGACAGACAGGTTTTTAAGTTCTACTTTTGCCATGATCAGTTCTTCTCACCCATGTTGTTAAGGTGCCGCACCAGGATCATCGACAGACCAATAATGATGAACAGCAGGATCACCGCCAGGGCCGAAGCTTCGCCGGTATAGAAATAGTTAAATGCCCGCTTTGCCACCGCAAACGAGACGGTTTCAGTGCTTGACCCCGGACCACCGCCCGTCAGCGCAAAAAACAGATCATACTGTTTGAAGCTATCGATCAACCTTAGAATCAGAGCAATAAAAAGGACCGGCGCCGACATCGGCAAAGTCACCCGAAAAAACACATAGGCAGGGCTGGCGCCATCAACCTCGGCCGCCTCGTAGATAGTGTCCGGTATGCCCCGAAAGGCAGCTGTCGCCAAAAGGATGATGAATGGTGTCCACATCCATGTATCTGCTGCCGCGGCGGCAAACAGTGCGGGCGTGGTCTGGCTAAGCCAGTTGACCTGGCCCAGGCCAACCAAAGACATCAGATAATTCACGATCCCCCATTCCGAGTTCAGCATGTAGCGCCACAAAAACCCGACTACGACCGGCGACAACATCATGGGCATCATCAACAGTGTGAAGATCAGGTCTCTGCCACGAAAGCTCCTTTGCAGGCGGTAGCCAACAAAGATACCGATGATCATCTGAATGCTGACGCAGACAAAGACAAACTTGCCGGTAAAGATAAACCGTTGCCATAGGTCGGCATCGCTTAGCAGGTAGGTATAGTTTTCAAGCCCGACATATTTGAACTCCTGATTGAGATTGAGCGCCGAAAACTGGTGAACGCTGTTCCAGATCAATGAAAAGATCGGATAGGCAACCATGAATAACAGGATCGCCAGCGTCGGTGACAGAAAGCCTAAGATCATAAGCCTGCCGCTGGACTTCTTCTTCAAAGGTACCAAGGGTTTATTTGTTTGGTTAAGTGTCAGTGTCATGCCTCAACTCCTGCCCAGGATTCCAAAGGTCATCCCCATCAACAGATGTTTGCGGATGAGATAAAAGAAGATCAAAACCGGGATAATAAGAACAACCCCTGCGGACATTATCTGCGTCCATTCAATGCCAGTGGCACCAGACGCCGCCGAAATCTTGACGGGCAGTGTCTTGGCCTGTGTCGTTGTCAAAATCGAGGCAAAAGCGAATTCGTTCCAGGCAAAGATGAAACAAAATCCGGCCGTGGCGGCTATCCCGCCGCGTACCATCGGCAGAACCAGATAGACGAAGGCGTACATCCGGCTATAGCCGCTGACGACTGCGATTTGCTCTACCTGTTTGGGAACGCCGTCGAAAAATCCCTTCATGATCCATGTAGCCAGGCCGACATTGGCAAAGATTGCAACGATGACCAGACCAGTCTTGGTGTCCGCCAGCCCAAGTCGGGCGAACATCAAATGATAGAAAACCAGGACAGCGACCGGCGGCAGCATCCGTGTCGAAAGGACAAAAAACAGAAAGTCACCCTTGCCGCGGAAGTCGAACCGTGAACAGACATATCCGCCCAGAGTGCCCAAAAGCACAGCAAGAAATGTTCCGCTACTCGAAACGATGACACTGTTGATCAGCGAGTCCGTCACGCCGTAGGCGGAGGCCGTTCCGCGCGCAGCGCCAACACCAAAGACACTTTCGTACCCTGTACTATCAATGTCAAATATCCATTTTGGCGGCATCGCAAACAGGTCGGCCCTGCTTTTCAAAGATGAAATGATGATCCAAAAGATCGGTCCGAGATTAAAGAATATGTACGTACCGAAAAGTGCCAACAGAAACGCTCGGTAAAAATTGGGCGTGCCGCCTAGTTTTGCATCCTGCATGACTTCTCCAAAGTTAAATGTATTCAGCCAAAGTACCGAACGCTCTGGCAGTAAAGGAATTGTACTTGTTTTTTAAAGGCCTGCGTGAACCGATTTACGGGAGAACCCGACGGTCACGCAGATCTTTGGGCGAGGTGTCAGTTCACAGCGACGACGCTGTTCACACCGACCGGAGAAATCATCTGATCGGGCACATCAGGCGAGCTATCTCCGCGCTTAATTTCGTACCCTGCCCGCTCAAGTGTTCGCTCGTGCTTTATAGCTGCATCGGTCAGCGCTTCTTCCACTGTTTTAGTCCCAGTGATCGCGTTGCTGATTTCCTCCTGCAATTTATCCAGCAGAATCGGATATTCCGGAAGGTGCCAGTAGTCGTTCAGATATTGCAGCGCTGTCGAAAACTGCGTGTTGTAGCTGTTCAAACCCTGCCAGTCGTCGCTTTCCAGAACGGATTTCAGACCGGTCTGACAAACTGCCGCATAGCGTTCCTGCTGCGCGGGTTGAAAGTACCATTCCATGAACTTTACGAGTTCCGGCAGCTTCTTGGAGTACTTATTGATCCCCATGCCTTGCCCACCAACCGAGAACTGGCGACGGAACAAGCCATCCTGCCCGATTGCGCCAGGCAGAATTCCAAACGCCGTGTCTTCTGCAAAGCGATTGACCGCTGGATCAGAGTTGGAGCCGTTGAAATAGAACCATTGCATCGCCATGGCCAACTGACCCTGCTGGAATGCCGCGTTTACTTCGTCATAGCCCCAGCTACCCGAGCCCGGAGGTCCATATTTGAACATATCGACAAAGGCCTGAACGCCGTCGATAGATGCCGGTGAATTCAGGTAGCCCTGCACTTCAAAAGTTTCAGGATTATAAAGTTCGCCGCCGAACGACCACATAAACGAGTTCGAGGCTGTTGTTGCGAAATCATACTCGCGGGCACCCATTTGACCCCAGCCATAAAGGCCTTCGTCCGGGCGCGTGAAGAATTCGGCGACTTGAGTCGCGTCCTGATAGGTCTCTGGAACAGCAAGATCCCGGCCATATTTTTCCTTAAAGGCCGCTTGCTCTGCTGGGTCTTCAAACAGGTCGCGACGATACATCATACCGTAGGCGTCCTGGTTAATCGGTAGCCCATAAAACTGGCCCGAATTATCAGGGTATTCACCGTATTGCGACAAGGATGCCGACGGAAACAAGCCAGCCGACAGAACATCTGACTGAGCGAACACGTCGTTCAGGCTAACAGCGTGGCCGCCGCCTGCAAACTCTGCGGTGGACTGGCTGTCCCACATTGCGAAATCAAACCCGTCGCCCTGAATTGCGAATTCCGATGCGATTTTATTGTGCCACTCCGGTCCGTAAGGAACCAATGCGGGAACGATCGTTACCGATTTGTCCGGGTAGTCCTTGCTGATGTCATGCAACGTATCTGCGCAAGTCCCTGCGTGCCAGACAAATGTCAATTCAGTTTGCGCTTGAGCCGGCGACATGCTAAAGGCCAGAACCGCAGTGGATACCGACAACAAAAGTTTAGATGATTTAAGTTTAGATAATTTCTTCATTGTTTTTCCCTCCCTTGGGTGCGGGACCCGAATTCCTTCTGGTTCAGTCATCCCTCAAATTTTATTATAACCTTATTTTTGTTATAAGAAACATTTTTTTTGTTAACGGCGAATTTTAATTTTTGTCCTTATATTACAATAGCTTACAATGTACCATTGCACAGCAGTTCAAAATACCCACTAAATTCCTTACTTGAGGTGATCAAATAGCTGCACTTTTGTTATAACCACCAGTATAATTGATTGAATATCAATTCACGTAACAACACTTTCTCAAAAAAATCCTCTTCATGACCAAGACTTTACACCCACCTACAGGCAGATCAAAAAGCGACATCCGCAAAAGTGAGATTCTTGAACTGCTGTTGGATGGCGGGCAAGTCTTGATCAAGGACCTAGCGACGCAGCTTGATGTCAGCCTGATGACCATTCATCGTGACCTGGCGGATATGGAAGCCAATGGTGCCATAACGCGGGTACGAGGTGCAGTATCGGCGGAAAAGTCGGTTTTGTTCGAAAGCAGCTATCTGTATCGCGAACATCAACATATCGCCGAAAAGCGACGGCTGGCCCAAGCGGCAGTCAAGCACATTGATCCAGGCATGGCGGTTATCTGGGACGACAGTACGACTGCCTTTCATGTGACCGAATTTATTCAAGAAATCACACCTGTTACGGTGTTGAGCAACAGCCTCCCTGTTATTGTCAGATTGGCGACCGAACCGGATGTTAAGATCATTGCCTTAGGCGGAGGGTATCACCGCGGTTATAATGGCTTTTTCGGGTTGCAATGCGAACAGTTGATCAGAACCTATCACGTAGATGTCGCGTTGATGTCGTCGACCACGGTGCAAGGGACTTTCATTTATACACAAGACGAACAGGTGGTGCGCACTAAGCGGGCCATGTTGGAAGTTGCAAAAAAATCAATCGTGCTGATCGATTCAAGCAAATTCGAATACTCGGCCCTCAACAAGGTCGCTTGTCTGCGTGATTTCGATCACGTAATCGTCTCAAAAGACATCGACGAACGTAGGATCAATGAACTGATCCAGGCAGACGTGAAACTAGAGCTCGCTTAAACCCTTTGGAGTACAGTATGACATCACCAGGAAAATCACGGCGTCTACGCAAGATGTTCAACGCCGAAACTAACATAATGCTCTGCATTCCTATTGATCACGGGATGCAGGTCGGCCCGATTGACGGCCTTTCCGACCCCGACCGGTTAATCGGGGAAATTGCGGACGGTGGCGCAGATGCGGTCATAGTGAACCCCGGTCTGATGCGGCGTTTTCATAAACAACTGGAACGCATTCCAACAGTCATTCTGCGGATGGATCAGACAACAATGTGGCGTACCGGTGGCCCCTTTGGGTATGAAGCGACCTACACCCGGCGCGTGTCGGATGTTACCGCCGCGGTGGAAATGGGTGCTGAGGCAGTTATCACCTATCTTTTCACCTGCAACAAAGATCCGCTTGAAGAGACTAAGTGTTTTGAAATCAACCGTGATATTTCCAGACAATGCGATGAGTTTGGTATCGTCCATGTGATCGAGGCAATGGCGGCCAATGGCGGTTTCGCCAGGGCGGATGATCCGGAAGTTGTTTTGATGAACTGTCGTATCGCCAGCGAGCTTGGCGCCGATATCGTGAAAACCGACTGGTGCGGCGCTGAGGGAATGGCAAAAGCCGTTCAGAACACGCTGGCACCGATTGCAATTGCGGGGGGCGGCAAGGCGGGCAGCTTGGCAGAGTTGATGGATACCGTCCGTGCAGGGATCGCAAGCGGAGCGACCGGGTTCATGTTTGGGCGAAATACATTCCAGCGTGATGATGTCCGCAAAACGGTGCAAAGTCTGCGCGATACCATAACTGAAATGCGAAAATAGGGAGATGCAGAGGTATTCGGGTTCATCCCAACAAAGGTACCAAATCCACCACAGGATTTAACTATGCTTGAGGCGCAGCTGAGTGGTCAGGTCGCAGCACGCAGCACGCCACGTGGCAATTTTCTTTGGGTAAAGGCCGCGTTCGCGACAGTATTTAACTAGATCAGCCTCGTTTATCCCATTGGTTTCCAACACTGCCAAGAACTTGTCACGTGAAGACTAGCTATCAGGGTTTGTATCAATCTCGGGCAAAAATAGGTCCCTCAGGAATGTGTTGAAATTTCGCATACTGATCATAATCAAATCATATACAAAAAATAATTTATTATTTATGTTATTGTTACTAAACAATAATTACTGTGAGCTTTTTCCTATAATAGGGGTGTTTCGAATGCTAACAAAGGGCAACGTATCGATCGGCTTAAACTGGCGTTTTGGGCCTAATTGGCCTGGCCTGCCTGTCTCCTTCTGCTGCAGTAGCTTGGTCACAAAGTAATGACGCTGAGGCACAGGACATCGAACAACGCATCGCAAGCTTTATGAATGAGGCAATTGCTCCACTTTTAGATCGTGGCTTGCCAGGCTTCGTTTGTGATAAAGCAATGGCAACAGCAGGTGGGTGGGCTAAGATGAATCCACAGATGATGTGGCCCTATGAAGGAGTCACGGCAGACGAAATTACGCTAATTATCTCAGCAGCACGACGCCATATTCCCGAATTTACAAACACCATTCCGACTGATATTTGACCTAGTTAACGACCCTATCTGATCTGTGAGAGGTTAGTTACTGACCTAATTCCGCTGCCTGTTCCAGCTACTAACTTAATCACAGTTGGAGCAAGATTCTCAGGAGGACTAACCCATAACTCTTGTAACTTGAGACGAGGGTAGGTGTACTTAGCTATCTCTTTGTAACAGTTAATCCTTTGGTCAATGCTTGCCTCATCAGATTCGGCTATCTCAATTAGCTTTTGGATTGGATTGATGTCCAACTTAAGGAGTAAGTCATCAGCCCTAATAAGGGTAACTTTGTTAGGCGTACCCTTCTTTCTTCCACCTATTTTTGAGTGTCCTTCTTCAAACATAGTGAAACAATAGTAATAATTTAGTTAACCACTATTATACTAAAAATTTGTCCAATATTGTACCATGCTTGTACCAGAGTAGATTTTACAGAATTAAAAAAGGGCTTCCTTGACTGGAAACCCTTATGGTATATGGTGGGGCGTGAGCGACTTGAACGCTCGACCAGCGGATTAAAAGTCCGATGCTCTACCAACTGAGCTAACGCCC
>CAUZNJ010000027.1:0-13715 GCA_963580965.1 Alphaproteobacteria bacterium
CTCGGACATTTTTTCTGCTCCCCTTAGTTTTGTTCCTGGAATGATTTGTTCCAGCGCCGGACCACTAGTACCCTATTTAAGCACATTAGCGCCGGCAAAACCCTCTACGAAGATTTTCCGCCCCCCCGGCACCCGATGACGCTATGACGCTATGACAGGCCACAAGTTAACCGTAGACTAAGCAACGCTGGCAACCCCAGCCACACCCGACAAATAGTATCCATTGCCTATTTCCTGGAAACCATCGTGATTACACCGGTCACAAATCTGGTCCGCGCGTGGCATAGCGCACCGCCGACCCTGCGTGGCATTCTCCTAATCTTCTGCGGCACCTTCCTTGGGGCCACCTCAGACGCGCTAATCCGCCATACATCCGCCGAGATACACCCGTTCGAGATCGTCTTTTTCCGCTGTTTCTTTGCCTTAGTCTTTCTATCCCCAACGCTGTTTCGTGCTGGCATAGGCTCCCTAAAGACCAAGCGCTTAGGCACCCACGCCATACGCGCATGTGTGCAGACAGTCACCATGCTGCTTGGTTTCCTGGGCTTCGCCTTGGCGCCCCTAGCAAAAGCGACCAGCCTGCAATTTACGGCGCCGCTATTTGCCACCGTACTAGCGGCCCTCATTCTTGGCGAGGTCATACGCCTGCGGCGTATTACAGCCCTTGTCGTCGGCTTTGCCGGCGCCATCATCGTCATACAGCCGTGGCAGGGCCAATACGATGTCGGGGCATTCGCATCCATAGGTTCAGCCGCCTGTTTTGCCATCGTTATGATTCTCGTCCGCCAGCTAGGAACTACCGAGAAGCCGACGACGCAGCTAATTTACGTAGCCCTGATGACGACCCCAATCACGTTCCTTATCGCGCTGAACTTTTGGCAGACACCGACCTTTATCCAATTGTGTTTAATGGCCAGCATCGGACTATTCACAACCCTGAATAATCTCACCTTGGCCCATGCTCTGCGCCTTGCTGAATTGTCAGCGATCTTGCCAGTACAGTACACAAAACTGGTCTGGGCCGCGACGATTGGCTTTATTGTATTCGCCGAGATCCCTGACATCTGGACATGGCTCGGCGGCTCGCTGATCTTTGGTTCCGCTACCTACATCGCCATCCGTGAACGCAATGTCAAATCTCCACCGCCCGGCCCGGCTATCAACTTAACCGCCGGCGGCGCGGTTTAGAAAGGGCGGTCTCCCTGCGTTACCACGCGCAGCATCACCCGTCTGTCGCCCGGCGGTGAATCATAGCTGACCCGGTGCATGGTGCAGCGGTTGTCCCAAACAACCGCATCGCCCACTGACCAATTATGCCGGTATTGAAAGCGTTCTTGACTGACCCATTCCCCAAGATGATCAAGGAGCGCATCGCTTTCCACCTGCTCCATACCGACGATATGATTAAGCCGGTTGAAATTAAGATAAAGCGACTTCTTCCCTGTTTCCGGATGCGTGCGAACTAGAGGGTGGATGACGTCGGGGGTTTCGTCTACCTCTTCTTGGCTGCGCGCCACAGGGCGGTACTTTGCCCTCTTAGTATCATAGCCATGCACCGCCTTTAATCCATCGATGCGCTTCTTGAGATCGACCGACAGCGCTTCATATGCGGCCCGCGTATCACAGAACCAAGTGGCCCCGCCCCGGCTCGGCACCTCATGGGCATGGAGAATTGTCGCTAGCGCTGGATTTTCGACGAATGACTGATCCGTGTGCCATTCGTCAGAACGGATGACCGATTGAGTATGGAACTGCATGTCATCGACAACGTCGCCCTCTGTGATGGTGCTGTTCAGGAGCGAGACCTCGGGCCACGCGCCATGGCGCTTCTCCCGGTTGATCTCGGCGATGGGCTCGCCGAAGCGGCGCGCAAAAGCACTCGTCTGAGCCGCGTCCATTGTCGTTCCCGGAAAGACCAGAACTTCGTGATCGAGAAAAGCGCCATGAATGGCAGCAGCCGTGTCGGCATCCCATGGTGATGAGCGGTCACAGCCTTCAACGCGGGCGCCAAGTGGCGCATCTAGCGGCACAATACGGAAAGCTTGTGTGAATGGCTTCATCGTCACGGTCATCGCCACCTCCCAAAATATTAAGCGTTTTTGTCCGGTGTCACCGGCATCCCTAACCTATCGTCGCAGGCTCCCATGGGTCAATGGATGCATCATTCACCGAGCGCTCGCGGTCCTAGAATTGCTCCAGTGGTCAACCGCGCCCTAGAGTGCACGCACTAACCGGGATCAGCCCATCAAAGCATGGTTCCAAATTCTCTGGGCGGATTGGTTGGCGGTGTAAAAAAACTTGGCCCTTGACCTTATCAAAATGAACAAGCGCCCAATGTACGGACGGAAAGGCAATGTTATCCTAGGGCACGTCGTACCTGGAAAATAAACCCACCTCAACATTCTCCCTCCTGGAAGATCTTAGGTATCAACAAATCGGCGAGATAGATTAATTGAATCTGACTGATACGCGTAATGCTGTGAACTGCCAGCAAAGACCGTGCCTGCAATTTAGCGTGTGCTTCCTCGAACGCTTCACGAAGGGTGTCTTCGGTGGCCGCTTCGTTATGTTCAAGAAGCCCTCACGCGAGAGAATAGCATAGCGGCACAAAAGAATACGTCGCCATAGGGCAACTGCACCCACCACCAATTTGGGATTTTCGTAGTTAATAAATCAGCAATTTGGACAGACAAGCCATTCGACGGTTTCGGCTCCAGTAACCGCCCGAACTGTTGGCCAAAAAATAAGTTGTTTGGGCATACGAACCACCCGGCCGGACACGCGCTAAGGGAGCAAGAATCCGGGCAACAATCCGTCTCTGCCTCCTTACTAAGACCTGAGGATTAGCCTCAGCACAGAGATTAGATTACTATTCACTCAACTTTCTCGGACCGTCGAGTATGTCGGAAGCTCTCTAACAATAGACCTAGATGAAACTATTCAAAATTCGAGCAACAACTAAAATAAATACTCTAAAAAGAGTTCCAAAGAATTAAATAAAAGTTCGCCGCAGGAGATGAGATTTGATGAAAAAATTTCTAATGTACACAGCGTCAGAAACGCTGCTGGCTAACACAGTGACGTCTTCCACAGCCATAGTTCATAAATAGCCTGAAAGCTTGGACGTTATATTTCCACACTTTCCGTAGTTATAGAATTTGAGGCACTATTAGCGAAAATTTTAAGGGTAATTCATGACGTTCCCCAACGACAAGTATGCAGGCCCAGGCGACTATTTTTCAGCCTATGCAGCAGAGCTCAGCCGCGCAGCAAGCGCAATAGATACGGCCGCATTCGACGGCGCAGCAGACCTCTTGCGCGCCGCCATTGCCGGTCGGAAGACGATTTTCAGCTGCGGCAACGGCGGTTCCTGTGCCATTTCCAACCATCTTCTCTGCGATTTTGCCAAGGGGATTCAGACCGATACGGAATTCCTGCCAAGCGTCATCAGTCTGAGTGCCAGCACGGAACTGATTACAGCCATCGCCAATGACATTCACTATGACGAAATATTCGCCTATCAACTTCGTACATTGGCGCGGCCCGGGGATGTATTGATAACTATTTCATCCTCTGGTGATTCCGAGAATATTGTCCGGGCAATCGATTGGGCGCGAACTCATGAACTCCACACCGTCGCTTTCACCGGCTTCAGGGGAGGACGAAGCAGCAAGCTTGCCGATGTGAATATCCATGTACCAAGCGACAATTATGGTGTCATAGAGGACCTTCACCAGTCAACAATGCACGTACTGGCCCAGGCATTGCGCATGGAGGGTATGTCCAACGAAAAAATTGCTGCAGTTAAATTTTAATCCCCATCCCGCGGTGGGACGGCACGTCCCACCCAAAAAGTGACTCAACCAACTAAACGAAAAGGGTGTCCTTTTGTCGGCCAAGGTCCGCGTGAGAAATATTTTCCTGAAACGGTTTTAAAGACTTCTGGTGGAAATTCCCCGAGTGCCTAGCTAAATCTACCACCTCATTATTTGAAACCGGGCGGGCAAGCCATACGGGTTATATTCTAAAAATATTAATCTGCGCTGAAGGGATACCCAAATATAAGCGTAACGGTATATGTTACTATCCCCGACAAGGGGTGGTAGCGATTAGATAAGATGATGCCTATTTGGCGAATCCGCCAAACCTGCTAGACTTTAATGTATTTTCTGAGGTTTTATGAGGCGGATAATTCTTTGTTCAATAATCAATTTATATGATGGTGCGCCCGGAGAGACTCGAACTCCCAACCTCCTGATTCGTAGTCAGACGCTCTATCCAATTGAGCTACGGGCGCCCTCACGAACCTTGAATTAGCCAAATGAACTTATATCTAGTCCTGGCAATTAAGGTGACGTTAACGAAGGCCATAAACAATAACCGAATGGCCTTAGCAAGGCAAGACGCGACCGGGTAAGTTTGGCGCCAGCATGGCCGCTCTCAGCCCAGACATACCGCCAACAGCCTTAAGCGGTTGCGTATACCAATGAGTTGTTTGTAAAACCAAAGCGGGAGTGCATATTAGTGACGTCTTCCATCAGAATCAGGCTCGGTTCCAATCGAGCTGTGGTATGGACTTGGGGGCGAGTAGGTCGATGAAATTTTTTGCATGGCGGGCACTGGCTATAGGGGCAGTGCTTATTCTTCCGGCTTGTAGCTTTACAGAAGAATCCCTTTGGCCTTCGCTCTCAGGCGAGGAGCCTGGCAGTGCGCCGCCGCCGCCGCGGGCATCTGAACCACCACAGGTGCAATCTGCATTGACACCTCCGCAGGCGTTGCCTTCGCGGCAGCCGCCGCTCGGCACTACAAATTTCAAACCAACCGGCGTAACACCCGGCCAGGTAACCGGCACCTTCGTCGGCCAAAAGATATCGGAATGGCGCGGCGAGCTTTCAAAATTGCAGGTCAATATCTCCGAGCACAATCACCTATTACAGAATGTCCGCACCAAAATCGTTCTGGATTCGCAGAGCTATCATGGGACCGTCGCCGCCATCAACGCGCGCCTGCAAATAGGCACCACGCCGGGTAACCCTATCTTGGTGCAGCAGCTAAGCGGCGCGCAGACTAAACTCAGCCGAATCAATGACAATATTGGCGAAATGAACAAACTCGCCACCGAAGTTGGCTCTGATTCGACTATGTCGGGATATCTGTCAGAAACGTTAAACGCCAGCTTCTCTATCTCTGGCGCCGTCGATGAAGATCATCGCCAACTCGCCATCCTGGAGGACGAAGTTCACCGGACCGCCGTCCTCGTAGAACGTCTGTTGAGAGAAGTATCCGAAGATGTCCGCCGCCAGACGGCTTATGTTTCTACCGAGCGCGGCAACCTGAATTTAATGGGCGAAGGCGTTCGCACAGGCGAGATATTTGGCGCCAGTCTAGTTAATCAAGCGATGGCCTCGACCGCCTATCCACGCGCCAATGGTTCTTCCGCCGCTTTACCTAACGCTAACCTCACGAGTCGACGGCCATTAGTCGTGGTCCGCTTCGACCGTCCAAATGTGCCCTACCAGCAGGCCCTCTACAATGCGGTAAGCCGCGTCCTCGAGACGCAACCCGGAGCGTTATTTGACGTTGTCGGAGTCACCCCCAACGCTGGTGGTCCCGCACGGATTGCGCTTAATACCGCAAAAGCGCGGCGCCATGCGGAAAGCGTACTTCGGTCCATGGTAGACATGGGCCTGCCGCCTGAACGAGCCGCCCTATCAATAGACGGCAGCTACAGTGCCCGGGAAAACGAAGTCCACCTCTATCTTCGCTGACGCCTAACATTCGCCGTGCACGGTTAACAAGGGTGAGACAATTTAATAAGTCACTGGTGCTCCCCCAAGGGGCACCTTAGTGCAGTTGTGTGATTCCAGTTGGCATCAGCTGTTTATATGCGACAACTCTAATATAGAAATTAAACTGGCCATGTATTTCCGTGGGTTTATCGCCCAATGATAGCCCCAAGTGCTAATCTCTGCCTTATTTGAACTGATTGGCCTGATGGAGTCCCAACGCGCTGTAAGCCTAGGTTTTACCTTGCCTTCCCTGGCCCCCCTGCTCAAATACATTTTCTTCGACGAGGCCCTCACGGCACTACCTATTACAACCCGATGCGCTTGAGCCGATTTTCTCGCGAGATTGAGAAGGGCCTAGTTAAGGGATTCCATACATTTATCCCCGGTTGGCGGTAAATTAACGTTAGCGAATGGTCCCGACCCGCCGATTTTTAATATTTCTGGGAGTTTACCTTTTTACCTCCGGTGGATCCGCTAGCGTAATTTTTAGGGGGATCTAAGTGAACTGAACGGCAGCAGCGATGACAATGCCATAGCGGGCAGCCTTTCCAGTTGCCAAAAGGATAATAGTAAGCCGCCAATCCGTTGCCATGACACCAGCTGCAAACGTCAGCGGGTCGCCAACAATAGGTACCCAGGCTAGCAGCAAACTCCATTGCCCCCAGCGCCGGAAGCGCTGGCCCGCCGCTTCCATCGCAGCGCTGGAAAAAGGAAACCAACGTCGTCTAGAATACCGCAGACAAGAGCGCCCCAGCCACCAGTTGACCATCGAACCCAACGTATTGGCTGTACTCGCGATCAGCCACAATACCCAGATATTTTGGTCAGACCCCAGCGTCAAACTAGCGAGCACGGCCTCCGAGGAAACGGGCAAAATAGTCGCCGCGAGAAAGGCACTCAGGGCAAGGCCAGCATAAGCCTCCAATACCGAAATCAACCGGCGACGTTATCAATGAGACGCGTGCGGCCCATGAAGGCTGCACCTAATGCTCGCAGGGGCCGGCCAGGCATCCAAGCTTGCAAGGTATCGGCATCCCGCGCGACCATATAGTCGACCTTCGCAAACCCAGCATTCAAAAGCCGTGAAGTCGCCCGTGCTTCGCAGGCCTCGGTATTCCCCCCCGCCCGCACATCTGAGGCGAGCGCTTTCAATTCGGCATGCAGGGCAGTCGCGCGGGCTAGTTCATCGCTGCTGAGATACGCGTTACGCGATGACAGGGCCAACCCGCCTGGCCCACGAATGGTCGGACAAGCCACAATGTCGGTCGGAATCGCCAGATCACGCGCCATGCACCGCACCACACGAACCTGTTGGTAATCCTTCTCGCCAAAAAATGCAGCATCTGCCTGACACTGCATGAATAACTTGGCAACCACCGTCGAGACACCGTTGAAAAAACCGGGGCGGCAGGATCCATCGAGAATATCGCCTAGGCCCGAAACTGATACGGAGGTCATGAAATCCCGCGGATACATTTCATCAAGGTCGGGGGCAAATAACAAATGCACGCCCCGCGTCGCAAGCAGCTCTCGATCACGCTCTTCATCCCGGGGATAGACCCCAAAATCCTCGTGCGGGCCGAACTGCTTCGGGTTGACGAACAATGTGACAATGGTGCGGTCAGTTGTGGCGAGCGACCGGTCCACCAAAGACAAATGGCCATCATGCAGCGCCCCCATGGTTGGCACGACACCAACGATCTGGTCCGCCTTATGCCAAGCTTTAACCCGTTGCCGCAATTCAGCTGTCGTGCGGACAATGTCGATCGCAGGCCGGTTGATAGCGTCCATAGAATGCTGCTTCCGTCGGCGGTACTGTTTAGGAGCCATCGTGGCTAGCTCTGATCGCCACTGCCGTTTCGCCGATGACAACACTGACTCCAGCCCGCCGTTCATGGGCAATCATCAAGCCGGCCCCTGCAAAGCCGAATGACGACCATACATACCGCGCTGCAACATAAGAGATCAATGATGCGTTTAGGCAATCTTTTTCCCAACACCTGCCAGCTTGGTTTTTATACATGGCAGGGCAGAGCCACGCGATATATGGGTATGCTGTACACAATTAGGTAGAAAATTGGTAAAAACCGGAGACAAATAGCCAACCTTTCAGAATGCCTATGCTGTTATTGTAGCACTAGCCCTAGATTAGAAATACCGGTCCATTGCATGAACCGAAATTGATTATGGCCTCCAGACCCGCCGTCACTATGGACAGGAATAAATCTAAAATGTCATCCGAGGATGCATCGACCCGGCGCAGCACAGGAATTCTACCGTCCCAGACCATACGCGCTATGATCGCCAATGGGGCGATTACGGCCGCTACACCAATTACCGAAGAGCAAGTTCAGCCAGCCAGCATTGATTTGCGCCTTGGCGATAGAGCCTATCGCGTGCGCGCCAGCTTTTTACCCGGGGAAAGTATTCCCGTCAGCGACAAGCTCGAAGCGCTCGGCATGCACGAATTTGACCTCACCAACGGAGCGGTTTTGGAGAAGGGGTGCGTTTACATCGTCCCCATTATTGAAGCCATTCACTTCGGCCGTCGCATATCGGGTATGGCCAACCCCAAAAGCTCGGCCGGCAGGCTCGATATCTTCACCCGACTGATTACCGACGGCACAACTGAGTTCGACCGGGTGCGCGAAGCCTACAAAGGGCCCCTCTATGTTGAAGTCTCACCGCGCGCCTTCAGCGTCGTCGTGCGCACCGGCGACCGCCTGTGCCAGTTACGCATCCGGCACGGCAACCCAGCACCATCTGATACCGCCACACGCAGGCTGCATAAAGAAATTCAGTTAGTCGGTGGTGGCGACGAAGTTGATATCGCCCATGGCGTCGCCTTCAGCGTTGATTTACTGGGCCCGGCCGAGAGCGGCCTAATCGGTTACCGCGCCAAGAAACACACCGGCCTGATCGATATTTCAAAGATTGGCCACTATGACCCTCTCGAGTTTTGGGACCCAGTCCACGCTGAGCGTAATGGCACGGTGCTGCTCAATCCCGGTGATTTTTATATACTGGCATCGCGTGAAGCGGTTACCGTACCGCCAGATCACGCTGCGGAGATGACTGCCTACGATACCCGGGTCGGGGAATTTCGGGTTCACTACGCCGGCTTCTTCGATCCCGGTTTCGGCTATGCCGACAGCGGCGGCGAAGGATCACGCGGCGTACTGGAGGTCCGTTCGCACGAAGTACCTTTCGCGCTTGAGCATGGCCAGGTGGTCGGACGTTTGGTCTATGAACGCCTGACCGAAATACCTGACAAGATTTATGGCGTGGGTATTGGGTCGAGTTATCAGCGCCAGGGCCTGCGCCTCGCCAAACAATTTTTCCAATCTGACTTCTGATTTACTAGGGTTGGCATCAGCCCTTTTCAGAATCAAACGGGTCATGGAACACCCTTTGAGAATGTCTTTCCAAACGGCACCTGTTCTTTAGGTGGAAGGCCCAGTAAAGAATAGCGGCGAACAAAATAGCTAGTCCGGTCAGCAGATAGACATCGATGCTACCATAGCTTTCCAAAGCATCCACGATGGCTTCATTCGGGGTACGGACTAACAATTAGCCCTTTCGACGCACCTGGGATACATGTCCCAAAGGGACGCACAATCCGGATACGGGTCCCAAGACCATATTCACAGGAACCGAAATGAACGAGAAAACAGCAACATTTGACCCGAATGATACCGCCCAGTCCGAGGCCAGTCCGCCGGACATATTTCTGTTGGGCGGCCGTGACAAGCGGGTCAGCGGGGGTCACCCCTGGGTTTATTCGAACGAGATCCGTATGGATGCCGCCGCCAAAGCACTAGATCCTGGAACCGCCGTGACGCTACGACGCGTCGATGGCAAGCGCCTCGGTAGCGGTACGTTCAATCCCCACACCCTGATCGCTTATCGCCAGTTCAGCACCGACGGCACTACAGTCCTGGATGCCGAGTTTCTCAACTCCTGCCTGTCCCGTTCGCTAGAGATGCGGAAACGGATGTTTGGAGCGCCTTTCTATCGGTTAATCCATGGCGAAGGAGACGGCCTCCCCGGCCTGATCGCCGATCGCTTCGGCGATACTATCGTTCTGCAAAGTGGCACCGCCGGCATGGATACATTGCTGCCCCAAGTGCTCACCGCGTTGGATCGCATTCTCGCTCCTAAAACGGTTATCCTACGCAATGATGGTGCTTTTCGCGACCTTGAGCAGCTTAATAAAGAGGTTCGGGTCCTCAAAGGCGAGGTTACAGAGCCAATCGACGTAATGGAGGGCAGTCTGCATTTTATCGCCGATCCCTTGGCTGGGCAGAAAACCGGCTGGTTTTTTGATCAACGACCCAACCGAAAGTTTGTTGCCCGGTTGTCGAAAGACATGCGCGTGCTTGACCTCTACTGCCATACGGGCGGCTTTGCCATTTCCGCCGCCTCGGCGGGCGCCGCCTCCGTTCTTGGAATTGACAGTTCCGAACCGGCATTGGATCTGGCCATACGCGCCACCGGCCTAAACAATCTCGCCGACATCGTTAGATTCGAGAAGGATAATGTTTTCAAGGCTATGGAACGACTATCAGCTTCTAAAAATCGCTTTGGCATAGTCATTGCCGACCCGCCCGCATTCGTCAAATCGCGCAAGGACCTCAAACCGGGGCTTAATGGCTATCGCAAGCTGGCCCGTATGGCTGCCGAACTGGTAGAATCCAAAGGCTACTTGTTCATCGCATCATGCTCACACAACGTCGATGCTGCAGCCTTTGCCGAGGCGGTTGCACGGGGCATATCCCAGGCAGGCCGGGCCGGGCGTAATTTGCGCGCCGTCGGGGCAGGCCCCGACCATCCAATTCACCCCCATCTATCAGAAAGCGCCTACCTGACAACGTTAACGTTACAACTGGACTGACTCACCGCCGGAGAAGACAGCCTACATTACCTCGATCACCGGCTACTCCATGTGGCAAAGGATGACGCCATAGGTGCCTATACTCTTAAGCAGGGCCGCTCCGCCATTTTGGCATCGGCAATACCCCAAACGCCCCATCCAGCGCGATGGTCGCCAAATGAGCAGTGATGATGTCCTATTCCAAATAGACTCTGCGGAACCGGGTAATTGACGGCGTATAGATAAAGAATTCGCTATGCGTACCGAATGAAATTATCAGCAATAGCAGGCGCGGGTGCAGTCTAGGCTCAAGTTCTGCCTGCAGAGGGCCAACTGCCGCATTTTTGGCCCGGTCGTTCATTCAGATTCTAGTACACCACGCCCTGGCCCTGAAAATGCTTAACCGAATTTCCCCAGAAAGCGCACAATGCGACGGGTTCTTTCACTGAATAAGGACGGCGTATAATAACTGCCCGCAGCCCGCTTGCCGATTTCCCCAAATGTGGGATAAGGCACGATCATGCTGGCGATGGCGCCGATTCTTATCTTCTTCTGGATGGCCAGGCCCCATACCTGGATGATCTCTCCGGCCCGCGAACCGACGATACCCACACCGAGAATTTTACCGCGTGGAGCAACCAATACCTTGATAAAGCCATCTGTCTGGCGTTCGGCGTGCGCCCGGTCATTTTCGGCATAAGGCCAGCGCAGCACCCGAAAGTTTATGCCTTTCGCTTTTGCCTCTGCCTCCGTCAGGCCAACCTGAGCCAACTCAGGTTCAGTATAGATAACCTCAGGAATGGCACGCTCATCAATTTTGGCCGGTAACCGGAATAATGCGTTTCGGATGACGATCCCAGCATGATAGCTGGCCACATGGGTGAACTGCTGCCGCCCGGCGACATCTCCAATGGCAAAGATCTTGCGATTGGTCGTTCGCAGCCGTTCGTCGACCTTGATACCGCTCGTATCGTATTTAACCCCAGCCACCTCCAACGATAAATTGCTTACATTGGGATGACGCCCTGCGGCCACCAGCAGGTGACTACCCGTCACACTGCTTTTGATCCCCTCATGGCGGACAGTTACGGCAATTTCGTCGCCGTCTGCCATGACCCTGGTTACCTCACTGCCCTCCAAGAGGCGGACGCCGTCGGCAACAAGCCGTTGGCGCACCACATCGATCAACTCGCGATCTTTTTGTCCAAGAATAGCCGCCATCTCGATAACCGTAACGTCACAGCCGAGGTGACGATGCGCCTGCGCCAATTCCACACCAATTGGCCCGCCGCCGATGACAACAAGGTGCCGAGGAAGGCTGGGGCCATCAAAGATTGTCTCATTGGTCAAAAACGGCACACCATACAGTCCGGGGATGGGGGGCACGAACGGGGCTGAACCGGTGGCCACAACCACACGGCGGGCATCGATGACGACCCCGCCTGCCGTTACCTGGCGCGGCCCCGTGAAATGGGCTGTCGCCCGGACGACATGCACTCCTAGATTCTCAAATCGCTCCATCGAATCATTAGGCTCAATAGCGGCAATGACGTGCCGGACATGATCCAGGACCCCCTGGCCGCTAACCGTCGGTGCGATTGCAGCTACACCAAATGGCGCGGTCGAACGCTGAGCCTGGGCTGCGTGGCCTGCAGCCAATAGCGCCTTCGATGGCACGCAGCCATAGTTAAGGCAGTCACCTCCCATCAGACCCTTCTCGATCAGGGCAACAGACGCGCCCACCTGCGCAGCACCGGCTGCTACCGAAAGCCCCGCCGAGCCCGCACCAATAACACAGATGTCCACTTTCATTTGCTCGGCCATGAAGTCCCTAAACTAGTTACGACCTATCCCGCTTAAACCACTTGCAAGCAATGGGAGTAAGGGAAAGCAAAGCAAGGCCCAAGATAGGTAGTAGTATCTCCGCCTTGAAGACGATTCCAAGGTCAGGTATTTCGCCCGCATCGATCACTGCCCCCAGGCCGTTGCCGACACCGCAATAGACAAAACTACCAGGGATGATGCCAATAAACGTAGCAGCAGCATAGGTGCGAAGCGGCACGCCGAGAAAGGCGGGCACAAGGTTAACCAGCCAGAACGGAAACACCGGCAACAGCCTCAATACCATCAAATAACTAAAAGCATTTTCACGAAAGCCCGCCTCCATACGTCGAATAGCAAGCCCAGCCTTGGCGCGCAGGAAGTCGCCCACCATATAGCGCGCCGCCAGGAAAATACTGATAGCACCCGCAGTGGCGCCGGCCATGACCAGGGCCATGCCAAAACCGACGCCAAAGAGAAATCCTCCAGCAATCGTCATCCATACGCCGAACGGTATACAGAACGTCACCATTAGTGCGTAAGCGAGGACAAAGACGCAGATGGCCAGCGCATAATGCTGATCTCTCCAACTCAGAACGTCTTCCCGATAATCAGAAAAGGTGTCAAATGAAAGATAATCGTCAAGGCCAAGTAAAAAGAATGCAGCTAACCCCGCAGGGGCTATAATAAAAGGCAGCAGACGCAAAAGCAGATTCATCCCCCATACGCCTCCCTCTCCGTCATTATATGGCGCATCTTCCTTCATCACATTCCCTTCGACACCCATTTCTGACCGTCATACCGAGTGGAAAGCCATTATTCTCCGCCGACCTGGCGATGGAATCGCGCCATAATTAGCCCTATACCGAATAACGGCCAGTCACCATTTAGTAACACCAAGGACGAAACCCCGTGCAAAACACCCCGTGAAGTTTTGTTTTTTGCTGCCATTACCTGGATACGTTGACTTACCTTGGTCGAAACCTTATACAGCGTGGCCTGTCGAATAGGGGAGTCGACCCGTGAAACGAACCTTCCAGCCTAGCCGCTTGATCCGTAGTCGCCGTCATGGTTTCCGTAGCCGCATGGCGACGGTTGGCGGCCGCCGCATACTCGCCAATCGGCGCAAGAAAGGTCGCAAGCGTCTTTCTGCCTGAGCCTGATGGTGACTTTCCCCGTCGGCCGCCTAAAGCATCGTTCGGAGTTTCTCCGGGTTGCAGCGGGACGCCGCA
>CAUZNJ010000028.1:0-13110 GCA_963580965.1 Alphaproteobacteria bacterium
CATAACATATTGAAAACAGGTGAAAACTGACTTTTTTTAGCACTCACGCCTAGTGAGTGCTAGCAGACCTATTGATTGGGTGCGCCGTTGTCAAGGGTGTGCTTGGCGAATTGGCTGGGTGGGGTGGTCTGCCCTATGGGCTACGGCGGACAATGCGAGGGTCTCGGATAACAGCCTCGGCAGACCAAATGGTGATCAAGCGTCCGCGGAAAGAATGCACGAGCAAGGGGGAAGCGCCCTCGGGAACTGTCCGTTGATAGGTAACAACGATACCGTCCGGATGCGCCGCCACCCATTCTGAGATCTCGCCATCCCCGACAATGGTCATGGGGTGTTGCAGGCGACCGAGGAAGTGATATTGGCCATGGTATTCCCCGTAATTGGCCAGCGCCTTCCCCTCGCTTTCCCAGGCTCTGAGATGCAAAGCGACAGGCTCGAGATCAAATCGGGTGGCCAACACCGGTGCTATAACAAGATGGACAGTGATGATTGAGAGGACGCTTAGCGCCGCGATGGCGCCAGCTCGCCACGTCCAACTGCCGATCTTTACAACGGCCGCAATAATAGCTGCTACAACCAGTACAGCGCCCCAACCGGTCGCGGCCTCGGCAACAGTATCGGCTGTTTCGCTATTTAGCGGGAGTAAGGGCACTGCAGCGATTGTTAAGCCCAGGATGGCAATCAAGGTGGCCGGCAAGGCATGGCTACGCTGGTAGCCAGCACCCTGTATTGTAACGATCCGTGAGGCTGCAAGCAGGGCTAGAGCCGGTAACGAGGGTAATAGGTAATGTAATTGCTTGCCGCTGATCAGACTCAGGGACAACGCAGCTCCGATAAACCAGACGATGCAGAAACGGGCACCGAAATCGTAGCTCTTTCTTATTCGTTTGCACCAGACGGGGGGCCAAAGGAAAATAGGTAACAGAGCAGGCGGTAAAATGAGGACATACCACCATAAGGCTTGCCCGTGATCTTTTGCATCCACGACACGTTCGCCGATCTGGTTACGGAATAGTGCGGTGGTAAATGGGCTGTCGTCATTTAACAGGATTGGGAGGAGCCACGCCGCTGCGATGATGGCGCCGAGGAGGCCGGCTGCGCCCAAGCGTGTCCACCACTGACGCCACGCCACGATGTGGCGCCATGCATCGCGATTGGCCCATAGGGGGCCCAGCAATGGAACAAACAGTAGATGGGGTAATACAGCCGGACCTTTTGCAAGGGCCCCCAAGCCGAAGCCCAGGCCGAGAAGGGCCCAATTTTTCCACCCGCCCACTCGGGAGCACCTGACGGCCCCTAGCAAGCCCACCAGGACAAAGACGGCAAGTAAAGAATCGAACATTACCGTTGTTGTTAGTGCGGGCCAGGCAATAATGGCGAGCAGTAGCAAGGGGGATAGATCACCAATTTCGGGACGTTCCGGCCACAAGTTCCGGCCTAGGGCCCGCGTCAAAAAAAGGCAGGTCAGTCCGGCCAGTGGGGCAATTAACCGCGGCCAAAGGTCACCGATTCCAGACAGTATCCAGCCGGCATGCATCAGCCAGAAGAGCAGTGGCGTCTTGTGGCCATAAGGTTCGCCGTTCAAATGTGGAACCAAGAAATTACCATGGTTCCACATTTCCCATGCTACGGTCAGGTAGCGGGTCTCATCGACGGGCAGCAGGGGACGTAGCGCAAGACTAGAAAAGGTCAGGGTAGCCCAAAGGCCAACGGCCACGGCAAGCGGCCAGATGGAGCCAGTGCTTCGCGCCGTCTGATAGCCCGGGTCAGCTGGGTTCGATTTCATCGCCGGAGGCATATCAGGAAATCGTCTTTCCGGAAACTCCACGAGATAAGCTATTTTAAAGAGCCGTTGCCATTGGCTCCGGATTATTGCCGTGTGAGAAAAATTAGGTTTAGTATTTGAAGAGCGTGGGAAATGTAATAAGCATTGCGTCGCTCGATTTCGGAGAGACTGCCCATGGTGATCCAAAACTCATTGATGCAGCTGTTCGGCCCGTCGCCGTTCAAGCCATTGCAGGAACACATTCGTGTAGTGATCGATTGTGCGAACGAAGTACCTAGAATTTTCGAGGCGGCATTGGACCACGACCTGCCAAAAGTCAAATTGATCCGCGGCCGAATCAACACGCTGGAAAACGAAGCCGACGAAATAAAGAACGAATTGCGGGCCCATCTGCCGAAAAGTCTGTTTTTACCTGTCGACCGCCGCGATCTTCTTGAAATCCTTGACCTGCATGATTCCATTGCCGACACGGCGCAGGACATCGCAGGCATGATGTTTGTCCGCCACATGACTCTGCCGGATGAAATGCGCGAGCCACTGATGGACTTAACTGCGCGTTGTGTTGATGCGTGCAACCATCTTGGTAAAATCATGGAAGAGATGGACGAGCTGGTCGGCACCGGTTTTCGGGGCGCTGAGGCGGACAAGGTTATTTATATGATAGACGAGCTGAACAAGATAGAAACCGACACCGATATCCATGCTATCCGTTTAATGCGGCTTTTGTTCGAAAACGAAGAGGAAATTGGCCCCGTGCTTACCGTAATGTGGGACCGCGTGATTCATTGGGTTGGTGACCTTGCTAACTATGCTGAACAATCGGGCAACCGTCATCGCTTGTTACTTGCCCGATAGGCTTGGCGCGCCGGCTTCTCACACTGTAACCGTATTACCTAAGTAGTTTCATGGACGTCATCTCCCAGTTCGGCCCCACACTCCTTGTGCTCGCAATAATCTTTGGCGTTTTTATGACGTGGGGAATTGGGGCGAACGATGTGGCCAACGCCCTTGGTACGTCAGTCGGTTCGGGTGCTATTACGGTCAGAACTGCTATTATCGTCGCCGCCATTTTTGAATTTGCAGGTGCCGCACTCGCCGGTGGCAGCGTCACCAAAACCATCCGTAAAGGCATTATTGACCCATCCGCAATTGCTGACCGGCCCGAACTGTTGGTGTTTGGTATGTTGGCGGCTTTGTTGGCGGCGGGCTGTTGGCTTGCGCTGGCGTCGTTCCGCGGTTGGCCGGTTTCTACCACACACTCCATCGTTGGCGCGATTGTCGGATTCGCCGTCGTGGGGATCGGGGTGGATGCCGTTGCCTGGGGCAAGGTTGGCCAGATCGTGGCAAGCTGGGTATTGTCTCCGGTGATTGGCGGCGCGGTCGCTTTCGCGTTGATGATAAGCATCCGCAAACTGATCTTTCAGGCGGAGAAGCCCTTTGAAAATGCCGTCCGCTGGGCGCCGCTCTACCTGTTCCTAGTCGGCTTTGTGATTTCTCTGGTAACAATCTTCAAGGGTCTGAAGCATCTGAATATAGATCTCAACGGCTATGAAAGTGCTGCGGTGGCGGCCCTGATTGGGATCATTACGGCATTAATCGGAAAGCGCGCTGTCGGCCGCGTGTTAGTAAATAAAAATATGGATCGGCCGGCACATCTCGCTAGCGTCGAGAGGGTGTTCGCGCCGATGATTGTGTTCACTGCCTGCGCTATGGCGTTCGCCCACGGGTCAAACGACGTTGCAAACGGTATAGGGCCATTGGCAGCGGTCTACGGATTGATACATTCTGGTGGCGAGGTAACGCAAAAATTGGCGATGCCGCTGTGGATATTAGTACTTGGCGGCAGCGGCATCGTCCTGGGCCTGGTGACCTACGGTTATCGGGTGATGCAGACTATCGGCACAAAGATAACAGCGTTGACGCCCACCAGCGGTTTTTGTGCCACTGTGGCCGCTGCGTTAACCGTCGTTATCGCGTCGCGCACTGCGATGCCCGTATCGACCACTCATATTGCGGTGGGGGCAGTTATGGGCGTTGGCATGGCGCGCGGGTTCGCGGCCCTTAATATGCGGCTGATCGGCAGTATTTTCGCATCCTGGATAATAACCCTGCCTGCTGGAGGTATTTTGGCGGCGCTATTTTTCTTCATGCTCAAGGGTATGTTTACCTGACCGACGCTGTACGTGGGGGGGGGTATGCTGCGTGTCCGCTCGAGGCTGTTCCGACTGATTGTGCTTCTGCGTGCCGCGGCGCGCAGTGATCATGTCATTCTTTCTGTTCTTTCGGTCGTCGTCGGGCTGGCGACGGGCGGCAGCATCATCCTTTTTCGTGAATTCATCGTTCTGACGCAATGGCAGTCATACGGCGCCCAGGCCTCGGATGCCTTTTTCCATGGCCTTGTTCCCTGGTGGCGCATCATGTTGGTGACGACGACGGGGGGCCTACTGGTTGGCCTCGTTCTCCGTTATGCGATGCCGGGCGGTCGACCCCAGGCGGTTGCCGACGTTATTGCCGCGAGTGCTCTGCGTGGAGGCACAATGTCAGGGCGGGCAGGCGTCATGGCGGCAATTGTCAGCGCGCTGTCCCTCGGCGCCGGTGCTTCTTCGGGACGGGAGGGGCCGGCGGTGCACATTGGTGCCACCTTGGGCGGTTGGCTTGCTGGACAACTGCATTTGACTCGGTCTGTATCACGAACGCTCCTCGGCTGTGGGGTCGCTGCGGCGGTGGCCGCATCATTCAACGCGCCACTGGCCGGCGCCCTGTTTGCTAGTGAAGTGGTGATAGGCCACTACGCGTTGCGTGCCTTCGCACCGATTGTCATCGCAAGTGTAACTGGGACTGTCGTATCGCAGGCGTGGTTCGGTTCCTTCCCGGCATTCAAGATATCTCATGATGGGATTGCATCCCTGTGGGAATTCCCTGCCTTCGTCGGTCTTGGCATTGTTGCGGCCATCGCTGCAACGGTGTTTATCCGCGCCATATTTCTTGCAGAAGACTTGTCTAAGCGAATTTCTGTACCACCCTTTTTAAGGCCGGCCATCGGTGGTGTGTTGCTCGGATTGATTGCTCTCGTCTACCCCCAGGTTCTGGGCGTCGGCTATCTGGTCACGGGTGCCGCATTGTCTGAGGTCTTACCACTTACCCTCCTGGTTGGTATTTGCGCTGCGAAAATCGTTGCAACCGCGACAACCCTCGGTTTCAGTTGGGGTGGCGGTGTGTTCAGTCCTTCGCTGGTAATAGGCGCGACCCTTGGCGGTGCATACGGGATTATTGCCACGTATTTTTTCCCTGAATTGTCATCGGGGTACGGCGTTTACGCAATGATTGGTATGGGCGCGGTCGCCGCTGCGGTTCTCGGTGCGCCAATTTCGACAACGTTAATCATTTTCGAACTCACTGGAGATTATGAGGTGACCTTGGCGGTCATGTTGGCCGTTGTCGTCGCATCACTGGTAACCCAAAAACTTACAGGCCCCTCCTATTTCGCTTTGCAGTTAGAGCGGCGCGGTTTGATGTTGCGGGGAGGCTTTGAACGAACGTTGCTGCGCGGTATCCGCGTTGCCGATGTCATGGCGACCGATGGCGAGACCGTTCTGCCTAAGGCTAAACTTCCCGAGATACGGGGCAAGTTGCAGCAGAGTTCCGCCGGTGAATTATTCGTGGTTTCCGAAGACGGCACGTTTCTCGGCACCATAAGCATGGCGGATCTCAGTGAATCGGCCTTCGATCACGATTTCGATGACCTGATCAACGCGATGGACGTCGCGCGTCCGCATCCGCCCATGCTTGGCGCCGAAGATACCATGGACAAGGGCTTACAGCTCATTCGTGAAACAGGCGAAGCGCATATAGCGGTTGTCGCTGACGCTGATTCCATGCGTTTTATTGGCTGCCTGCACGAACGCGATGCCATGCATGTTTACAATAGGTCATTGGTTGAGCAGCGGCGCGAGGAGCGGGGCGAATAAAGGCTCTTTATAGTTTCCCTCCAGCTTCATCCAGTTATAACGGCTAGCCGTCGTTGCTAGTACCTGCATCGGCGAAGCTGTCCTTCCCCCGGCCTATTATATTGGCAACGGATGGATGCCTTGTAATCCCCCCCCTGACGGCTTCTCCGTCTTAATTGGGCGAATCCATGATATAATGAATAGATGTCAGATCCCTTCGATTTTCCTGATCCAGCTATAAGTCAAAAACCGGTCGTACAGCCCAACATGGCGACGCCGGCACTCTATCTCGGTGGCCTCAATGATTCGCAGCGCCAGGCAGTTGAGGCTGTGGACGGTCCAGTTCTCGTGCTGGCCGGTGCTGGCACTGGCAAGACACGGGTTTTGACGACCCGGCTGGTCCATATTCTGCTTCAGGGCAAGGCACGCCCTTGGGAGATCATGGCTGTCACCTTTACCAACAGGGCAGCACGGGAAATGAAAGGTCGGGTTGCAAACCAGCTTGGTAGCCCGGTCGAAGGATGGTGGGTAGGCACGTTCCATGCTATGGCCGCTCGTATATTGCGTGGCCACGCTGAACTGGTCGGGCTTAAGCCTAATTTTACTATTCTCGATACGGATGACCAAACACGCCTGATCAAACAGTTACTCAACGTTCATGGCATTGATGACAAGAAGTGGCCGCCGAAGGTATTGCTTGGCATTTTACAGCGCTGGAAGGACCGTGGCCTCACGCCAGATAAAGTTTCTGCGGCGGAAGGCTCTAATGCCGCCGGGGGCAAGGCTGTCGAACTCTACTGCGACTATCAAGAGCGGCTGCGTACACTCAATGCGGCTGACTTCGGCGACTTATTACTGCACTGCCTGACCTTGTTCCAAAAAGACCCTCAGGTATTAGCCCGTTACCAGCGCCAGTTCCGCTATGTGCTGGTCGATGAATATCAGGATACAAATGTAGCCCAATACCTGTGGCTGCGGTTGTTGGCGCAGGGCCATCGTAATATCTGCTGCGTTGGCGATGATGACCAATCGATCTATTCATGGCGTGGGGCTGAGGTTGGCAACATCCTCCGCTTCGAGGCTGATTTTATCGGTGCAGTGGTGGTCCGCCTGGAACGTAACTACCGCTCGACACCACATATTCTGGGCGCCGCATCCGGCCTGATCGCGCACAATGAGGGCCGTTTGGGCAAGACCCTGTGGACTGATCTCAACGAGGGGGAAAAGGTTCATGTCCGTGGCGTTTGGGACGGTGAAGAGGAAGCCCGCGCGGTCTGCGATGATATTGAGGCCGCCCAACGTGACGGCGAAATTCTCGATGAGGTGGCCATCCTGGTGCGGGCTGGATTCCAGACCCGCGAATTCGAGGAACGCTTGATCATGCTTGGCATACCCTACCGTGTTATTGGCGGTCCGCGTTTTTATGAACGCCATGAAATTCGTGACGCTATTGCCTACTTTAGGGTGCTGGTGCAGCCCGACGACGACCTTGCTTTTGACCGAATCGTTAACGTACCGAAACGCGCTATTGGTGCGGCGACTATGCAGATCGTGCACCAATTTGCCCGCAGCCGCGGCCTACCCCTGACCATCGCTGCCCAGAGATTGACGGAAACCGAGGAGATTAGGCCTAAGGCCCGGCGGGCCCTGGCAATGCTGCTTGAGGACTTTGAGCGTTGGCGGGGGCTAATTACCACCATGCGGCACCCAGATCTCGCGGGCCTCATACTCGAAGAGACGGGCTACTCGGAAATGTGGCAACTCGACCAATCCATTGAAGCACCTGGCCGGTTAGAAAACCTCAAGGAACTGGTGGCAGCGCTCGAGGAATTCGAAGGCCTCGTTGGCTTCCTCGAGCACGTTAGTCTAGTTATGGAAAATGACGATTCCAGCGATGAGCCTAAGGTCAGCTTAATGACCCTGCATGGCTCTAAGGGATTGGAATTTAATCGAGTGTTTCTGCCGGGATGGGAAGACGGCCTGTTTCCCCATCAGCGGGCTCTTGATGAAAGTGGTGTCGGCGGGCTGGAGGAGGAGCGCCGCCTCGCCTATGTAGGCCTAACCCGAGCGCGCAAACGGGCGGATATTTCTTTTGCTGCCAACCGGCGCATCTACAATCAATGGCAAAATTCCTTGCCGTCGCGTTTTGTTGACGAACTCCCGGCCGAGCACATCGTTCAAACCGCGACGACGGGGTTTGGCTCCAGCGCGCCAAGCCAGTCGTTGGGAACAGGCGGTGAGGCTGTATTTAGTGGTGGTTGGGGCAAAGGTGCGCGCCGACGCCCTCAGGTGATTATTGATGATGCTGACTGGAAGGTTGATTCCTCTCCGGCATCGGGCGGACGCTATAGTATTGGCGAGCGGGTATTTCACCAAAAATTTGGGTACGGGTGCATCCTTAACGCAGACGGCGATAAGTTGGAGATAGCCTTCGAAAAAGCCGGTATTAAAAAGGTGATGGACAGCTTTGTCGCCCCGGTTTGAGCGATGACAATGTTAGCAAGCCTGTGGCGCCTGGAACTGCGCGTTGCCCTGAACGACGCAGCAGTATTCTCCGAAGTTCTGGAAAACATAGCGGTCGCCGTCTCCTGGGATACACCGGACGGTGCGTGCCAGGCGACTCTTCATGCCTATTTTTCTACCGAGCCTGATATTGTCCAGGTCCGCGTGGCTCTAGCGGATGCCGCCGAGGCTCTAAATACTGCCATGCCGGTGACCGATATCCTGTGGCTTCCACCGCGCGATTGGCTGGCGGCGAACCGTGAGGATTTTCCGCCACTCGATGTTGGCCGCTTCCACGTCCGTGGATCACATCAGGAAGGACGACCCCCCGCGGGTCTCATTGTCATTTGCCTTGATGCGGCAACGGCCTTCGGCTCGGGCCGTCACGCGACGACCGCCGGCTGTTTGCTTGCGGTACAAGGTATTGCGCGGCGGCGGAATCCGAAACGGGTCCTTGATATGGGGTGTGGTTCGGGAATTCTGGCTATCGCCATGGCGCGCTTGTGGCCGGGTAGCAACGTTACCTCTGCCGATGTCGATGCCGAGGCTGTCCGCGTGACTGCGGAGAATGCCCATCGAAACGGCGTAGCGTTGCGCATTATCCCGGTGGTCAGCAACGGTTATCGGGCCTCAACCGTCCGTGCGAGCGCTCCCTATGACGTTATCGTAGCCAATATCCTCGCTAATCCCCTGAAGAAAATGGCTAGTGATCTAGCCTGCGCCCTGGCGCCGGGCGGCTTGGCGGTGCTGTCTGGCCTGCTACTGCGCGACGCACCGGCGGTTTTGGCGGCGCACCGAAGTTGCGGCCTGCACCTTGTCTCCCGCATCGTCATCGACGATTGGGCGACTCTAACGATATCGAAGGGAGTGAAAATGGTGGGCACGGCTGGGATTGAACCAGCGACCCCTCGCGTGTGAAGCGAGTGCTCTCCCGCTGAGCTACGCGCCCGGACCTGGTACAATTATGGTGCCGCCGGAAGCCGGCCATATAAGGGCGGGGCCTATAGGGTGTCAAGGAACGTCGCCGGGCTCAGTGCCTCGCCGGGCAAAATGAAATTATAGGTAATAATCTTTGACTTGGCGGGATTTGGCCTCTGTGGCAAGGTCGCGGACAGGGTGCTCCCTCCAATCATGTTGAGCTAAAAATGACGGATAGACTGACCACTGCCGTGGTGTTGGCTGCGGGCCTAGGCATGCGCATGAAATCGGACCTGCCAAAGGTTCTGCATTCGCTCGCCGGCCGGCCGCTGATTAACCATGTCGTTGATGCGCTGGAAAGCCTGAAACCCGACCGTATTGTCGTCGTCGTTGGGCCGGGACAGGAGGCAGTAGCGGCGGCCGTTGCGCCATACCCAACGGTGGTTCAGGCCAACCGCCTCGGGACGGCACATGCCGTTCTTGCGGCGCGGCAATATCTCGAAAACACCTCGGGTGATGTCCTGATCCTGTTCGGGGATTCTCCGATGGTCAGGGCTGAAACTCTTCGTGGCATGCTCTCCGTCAGGGCGAGATTGGACGATCCAGCTATTGTTGTTTCAGGTTTTCAGGCCTCTGAGCCAGGCGCTTATGGACGGCTAATGACGAACCACGACGGCCGGTTAGAGGGTATTATAGAAGCGCGCGAGGCAAATCCTGAACAGCTTGCTATTAACCTTTGCAATGGCGGTTTTATGGCGGTGGACGCTAAGCGCCTACTTAGCTTGCTTGATCGGGTTAGAAACAACAATGCCAAGGGCGAATACTACCTAACGGATATCGTTGCCCTGGCGTGCCAGGATGGGGAAAACTGCGCTGTTTTCGAGGCGCCGGAGGCAGAATTTCTTGGGATTAATGCGCGCGCCCAACTAGCCGCTGTCGAATCCTTGGTGCAGGCGGAGCTTCGCACCCGGGCGATGGCCGAGGGTGCGACCCTGACCGACCCCAATACCGTATTCTTCAGCCATGATACTCGACTTGGCCGCGACGTGACCGTCGGCCCTTATGTCGTGTTCGGTCCCGGCGTTACTATCGGTGACAATGTGGATATCCTGCCGTTCTGTCATATCGAGGAAGCAACGGTGGCTGCCGGGGCCCGCATTGGCCCTTATACCCGACTGCGGCCAGGCGCTAAAATTGGATCAGATGCAAATATCGGTAATTTTGTTGAAATCAAGAATTCGGTTATCGAAGCCGGGGCCAAGGCCAATCACCTCTCCTATATAGGCGATGCTCGGGTCGGCGCCGGCGCTAATATCGGGGCGGGGACGATCACCTGTAATTACGATGGCTACTTCAAGCATCATACCGACATCGGGAAAAATGCCTTCATTGGTTCTAATACTTCCCTCGTCGCTCCTGTGGTCATCGGCGATGGGGCGTTGATAGGTGCGGGGAGCGTCATCGCCGAGGATGTCCCGGAGGATGCCTTGGCCTTGACCCGTGCGCCGCAGCAGGAAATGAAGGGCTGGGCGACGACCTTCCATCAACGCAAGGCCGCCGAGAAAGCCGAGGTCAAGAAAAAGAAGGACTGACACGATGTGCGGGATTATCGGCATTGTTGGTAAAAATCAGGTCACCCCGATGTTGCTCAAAGGTCTTAAGCAACTGGAATACAGAGGTTATGATTCGGCTGGAGTTGCGACACTAGTTGACGGTCAGATTCGTCGTCTCCGTGCCGAAGGAAAACTTATAAATTTAAGAAAGCGTCTTGAAGCCAAGCCATTGTCCGGCACGACCGGCATTGGCCATACTCGGTGGGCGACCCACGGCATTCCCAACGAACGCAATGCCCATCCGCATGCTACAGACAGGGTGGCGGTTGTCCATAATGGGATTATTGAGAATTTTCAGGAATTACGTCACGAGCTCGAAGGTGAAGGCCGTCAACTTGCCTCTGACACAGATACAGAGGTCGTGGCCCACCTGATCACCAAATATCTTGACCAGGGGTTTTCGCCGCAAGAGGCGACATCAACCGCTTTGAAGCGTCTGGATGGTGCCTTTGCATTGGCCATCATCTTTGCCGGCCGGCCCGATCTGTTAATCGGTGCCCGGCGTGGCAGCCCGCTGGCCATCGGCTATGGCAAAGGTGAGATGTATTTGGGGTCCGATGCCCTGGCGCTGGCACCACTTACGCAGCGAATTTCCTATTTAGAAGACGGTGATTGGGTGGTCATCGATGGCACAGGAACTTACGTTTTTGATGCCGGCGACCAACCAATGGAACGCGAGGTAAGGTTGACGGCTCTGTCCGGGGCTGCTGCCGGCAAAGGCGAGTATCGCCATTTTATGCTCAAGGAAATCTATGAACAGCCTCAAGTTATTGGCGATACTCTGCATGCATTCGTCAATCCAGCAAAACTATCGATTACCTTGCCAGACCTCCCGTTTTCCCTAGACGACATTAGCAAGGTAACGCTGATTGCTTGTGGCACGTCGTTTTACGCGGCGACGGTAGCTAAGTATTGGTTCGAGCAGATTGCCCGGGTCCCAGTGGAGGTTGATGTCGCTTCAGAATTCAGGTACCGGGAAGCGCCCATGCCGGAAAAAGGCCTCGCCATCTTTATTTCCCAGTCCGGTGAAACGGCAGATACCCTTGCCGCCCTGCGTTATTCGCGGGAGCAGGGACAGCACGTCCTTTCTGTTGTCAATGTGCCGGAAAGTACCATCGCCCGGGAATCAGATATGATTCTGCGCACCAATGCTGGGCCGGAGATAGGCGTGGCCTCGACCAAGGCATTCACGACTCAGTTGGTGGTGCTGGCTTGTCTATCGATCGCCCTCGCCCGGGCCCGGGGAGCTATTGATAGAACGCGCGAAAATAATCTTGTAGTTGCGCTGACGGAAGTGCCGGCACGCGCCGCCGAAGTTCTCAACCATGACCAGAGATTGAAGGAATTGGCGCGCGAGGTTTCTGAAGCACGGGATGTGCTCTACCTCGGGCGTGGAACTAGTTACCCGATTGCCTTGGAAGGGGCGCTTAAGCTCAAGGAAATCTCATATATTCACGCCGAAGGCTATGCGGCAGGCGAAATGAAGCATGGGCCCATCGCGCTAATTGACGAAACTGTTCCGGTTATTGTTATTGCACCGTCGGACCAGTTATTTGAAAAGACTGCATCGAACATGCAGGAGGTCATTGCCCGTAAGGGCCGGGTGATTTTCCTCTCTGATAAGGTTGGCGCCAAACGGCTGGGCGGGCTGGCGGCGGCGACCATCGCTCTACCGACCGTAGATCCTTTTGTCGCGCCAATTCTCTATGCTATCCCGGTGCAGTTGCTCGCCTATCACGTCGCAGTAATCAAGGGAACAGACGTCGATCAGCCACGTAACCTAGCGAAGAGCGTGACGGTGGAATAGTGGGGTTCGGTGGTAAGTCATCCACCAAATCACACACAGAAATCTACCTTATATTCCATCTCAAAGTTCGTGTGTCTCATCTGTGGGTCGCACCATACAACGAGTATCAACACTTCCTATTTGAGACTATTACCGACTTCCGTGAAAAGGGTTGGAACTTCCAACAGATTGCTGATTGGTTGAACGAGAACGATTACTCCACCGCAACGGGTAAGAGGTTTCGCAACGCACACGCGCATTCCATCGTCAAAAAGAAGAAGAGTAGGGATGTGCGAGAGACTGATTCTCCGCAGGAAAAACAAATAAAGTTACAGAGAGTATTGGATAAATTAGAAAAGATTTTGCGCGACGGTTTATATGGTTTAATTTCTCTGCCTTAGATGACCCTAAACTGGAAATCCAAAAGTTGATCCAGAAGTAACAAATTAACGTATTGAATAGGTAATTAGGTATAAATATAAACCAATAAATAATTTACTAATGGGATGTTTTTAAAATGCCCGCTACTAAGACCACAGCATTTTGCCGTAATGCCCA
>CAUZNJ010000029.1:0-13007 GCA_963580965.1 Alphaproteobacteria bacterium
AAAACATGGAATATTATAATCACTCAGCTGTGTGTGGTAGCTTGCTAATGACCAAAAGTGCAAAATATTAGCGTATATAGATAGCAGTCGATAGCTATGTTTAGTTTAGTTTACTTTAGTTTACTTTAGTCGCTTCTAATGATGGCGGGTCATCCTTGAACGATTCGCCCTTGAAACTATATAAGAGTATCGCCCGTGCCGATGGTCGGTGACGGCCATACAATCACTAGGGAGGGAGCTATGTCATCCCTTACGGATACCGCCCCTTTCGCCTCGCGCGTTTCCATCGAACAGGTGGAAGAAGGGGCCGAACTTGCCCCCCGTTTCGACGCTAGCGGGCTGATTCCCGTCGTTACCACTGATTTTGAAACGGGCGAGCTGCTAATGCATGGCTATATGAATTCCGATGCTCTGCGGCTGACCATCGAGACCAGCGAGGCTCACTATTGGAGTCGTAGCCGAAATGCCCTGTGGCACAAGGGCGCAACCAGCGGCCTCGTGCAGAGTGTGGCAGAAATGCGTATTGATGATGACCAGGATGCCGTTTGGCTGCGCGTACGTGTTGCGGGTAACGGGGCGAGTTGCCATGTCGGCTACAGATCCTGTTTCTATCGTTCCGTGCTGATCGGTAAGACGAGCGGCGTTGCGCCGCTGAGCCTTCGTTTCGAAGAAACTGACAAGACCTTTGATCCCAAGGTGGTCTATGGCGATGCACCTAATCCAACAAAATTGTAATTCCTGATGGCGGAATACAGGATGACCTCCTCTTCAACTGTGTCGATTGGTGTTGTCGGCGCTGGTGCCATGGGACGCGGCATTGCCCAGGTCGCCGTTGCGGCTGGATATCGTACTATTCTTTACGATGTAGATACCGAGCAGGTTCGTGCGGCCTATGACTTTATTTCTCGCATGCTCCGTCGTGCGGCAGAGAAGGGTTCGATGAGTGTTACCGCCGCCTCCACCGCCATCGCCAATCTGCACCGCGCCTCGGACCTTTCTGATCTGGCGACGTGCTCCCTAGTTATCGAGGCTATTGTTGAGAAACTCGACATCAAACAGGAATTGTTCGCCAGAATTGAAAGTGTGGTTTCGGTTGACTGCGTGCTGGCATCTAATACGTCGTCGCTTTCAGTGACTGCCATCGCTGCTGCTTGCGCTAAACCGGAACGTATGGCCGGTTTCCATTTCTTCATTCCTGTTCCGCTGATGAAGCTGGTGGAAGTGATTGATGGTGTGCGCACGTCGCAGGCGACGGTGGATTTTCTGATGCAGGTCGCAGCGCGTATGGGCCATACGGCGGTTAAGGTTTCCGACTCACCCGGATTCTTGGTGAATCATGCTGGGCGCGGATACATCACAGAATCCCTGGCGATCCTCGGCGAGAGCATTGCTGCGCCATACGATATCGATCGGGTGATGAACGCCGCCGGTTTCCGCATGGGACCGTTCACGCTGATGGACTTAACTGGTTTGGATATTACGCATCCGGCCCTTGAATCCGTCTTTTCTGGATTCTACGGCGACCCCCGCTTCCTTCCGTCGCCAATAACGCGACGGCGCGTGCAAGCGGGAATTCTAGGGCGCAAGTCTGGTGGCGGCTGGTACTCCTATGACGACAACCAACAGATGATTGCGGATGAGCCCGCTGCGCCCACCGCCCTGCCTACTTCGGTTTGGGTCGCCGCCGCTGAGGAGAATCGACGAGAAGAATTGCTAGCTGCCGTAGCGGCCGCGGGTGTCGGGTTGGATGACGCGCCGCAACCGTCTTCTGAGTCCCTTTGTCTGGTGGCGCCTTTGGGACATGATGCCACGACGTCTGCGCTTGAGTTGGGATTGGATGCCCAGCGTGTCGTTGCGGTGGACACATTTATGGGACTCGGCGCGCGCCGAACAATGATGACAACGCCGGTGACAGATCCGGCAATGCGTGATGGCGCCCATGCTCTTCTTGCGGCGACGGGCGCTAAAGTTACCGTGATTAAGGACAGCCCAGGCTTTATTGCACCTCGCATTCTGGCGATGGTGGTTAATACGGCCTGCGGTATTGCCCAGATGGGTATCGCGTCCCCGGCCGATATCGACCTTGCTGTTAGCCTTGCCCTCGGTTATCCGAATGGGCCGCTGGTATGGGGCGATGCGCTGGGGCCGACACGTGTGTTGGCCATACTTGATGCCTTGTATGCCGTCTATCGTGATCCTCGCTATCGTCCGGTACCGTGGTTGACGCGGCGGGCCAAACTTGGCGTGTCGCTGCTGACGACACCGTGCTAACGCATCGTGATAATTTTCTTGGTTAATGGAGTGCAGCGTGAAAATTGTTGATGTCCGGGATACGATTATTCCGATCAAGAGCGATATCGCTAACGCCTATATTGATTTTTCAAAAATGACGGCGAGTGTAGTTGCTGTCGTTACCGACGTGGTGCGCGACGGTAAACCCATCGTCGGTTTTGGCTTTAATTCTAATGGCCGCTATGCCCAACAGGGGTTGTTGCGTGAGCGTTTTATGCCGCGCTTGAAGGAAGCCAAAACCGACGCGGTGGTGGCCGATTCTGGTGATAATTTGGATCCTCATAAGATCTGGAATATTTTGATGGCTAATGAAAAGCCTGGTGGTCATGGTGAACGTTCTGTCGCCGTCGGCGTTATCGACATGGCTGTGTGGGACGCGGTTGCTAAAATTGAAGGTAAGCCTCTCTTCCGTCTGCTAGCTGAGCGCTACCGTGATGGCGCCTTTGACGAGACGGTCTCCATCTATGCTGCCGGCGGTTATTACCACCCGGGCAAGGGAATTAAGGCCCTGCGGGACGAGATGAATAGCTATCTCGATCGCGGATATACTCAGGTCAAGATGAAGGTTGGCGGTGTGCCCCTGGCCGAGGATCTTAAGCGTCTTGAGGCGGTGATCAATATTGTTGGTGACGGCAAAAACGTCGCGGTTGATGTTAACGGCCGGTTTAATATCAAGCAGGCTATCGAATTCGGCGAAGCAATCAAGCCCTATAAGGTGAAGTGGTACGAGGAAGTTGGTGATCCGCTTGATTTTGAATTGCAGAAAGAACTAGCACAGCATTATCCATTTCCAATGGCAACGGGGGAAAACCTGTTTTCCATGCTTGATGCTCGGAATCTGATCCGTTATGGCGGGATGCGAAGTGGGATCGATATCCTGCAGTTTGATCCGGCGTTAAGCTACGGGCTTGTAGAGTACTTACGGACCCTCGACATGTTGCAAGAATACGGATTTTCGCCACGTGACTGCGTTCCTCACGGGGGCCATCAGTTTGCGTTGAACATCGCTGCCGGGCTGGGGCTTGGGGGCAATGAGTCTTATCCGGACGTCTTCCGCCCCTTCAATGGTTTCGCCGATAATATTCAGGTTGAGGGCGGTCGAGTGCGCATGCCTGATATTCCGGGTATTGGTTTTGAGGCCAAGAACGAGCTATTTTCCCACATGAGGGAACTCGCCAATCTGTGACCATTCAGAGAGTATGGCGGGCGGGCTTAAATCTGCCCCAATGCCATGCCGCAGTTAGAAGGCTCAGCCGCGCTTCTTCTTACCAAAGATATTATTCCAGTTGTTCTTGTAGGCTTTGCTGACGGGCTTTTGATTTTCACCACGGCTAAAGCTCGCGGCAGGATCACTTGATTTTTCACTGCTGGTGGAATCACTTGCTGCGGCGGTAGCATTGTCGTTTTTTGCTGCGCTGTCCGTCTTTGTTGTGTTTTCACTTTTTGCCGCGCTGTCCGTCTTGGTCGGGCTCTCGTTCTTTGTGGTATTTACTGTTTCGGCCATAGTCTTTCCTCGTCGTGCATTCGCACGATATTTAGGGGTTTCACTCTGGATAATATGGAAATTTAGAGGCGTGTGTCTCGCCTTTATTTTAAGTTGTTGGGCTGTGGTCTTCCAGAGAAATTCATTAAGGTATTAGGTGGGGAATTTATGTTATCTAGCAATTAATTCACTAATTTTAGTCGCTGTCTTAAGGCCGTGGCCTGTCATAATAAGGACAATGCGTTCTCCGTTCTTAATATTCCCAGATAATAATAACTCGCTTAGGCCTGCCGCGGCGGTAGCCGAGGTGGGTTCCACAAGGAATCCTTGGCGTGCCAGATTCTTTAGTGCGGCGACGATCGCTTCATCATCGACGGCGATGGCGTTGCCTTTAGTTTCTCTTATTGCGGTGAGCATCTCAAGGCCACGTATCGGGGCAGGTATGACAATTCCTTCGGCGATTGTTTGCCTGGTCCTAATCACCGGTGCAACGTTTTCCGCATGCGTTTCCCATGCTTTTACGAGCGGCGCGCAGGCTGTTGGCTGAACAGCATACATGCGCGGCATGCGGTTAATTTCACCGCGCTGGAGCAATTCACTGAAGCCGATGAAGCAGCCGAGAAGATTACTACCCGCGCCAACCGGCATGACGATCGCGTCAGGCGCAAAAAAATGCAGATCCTCCCACAATTCATAGGCTAGGGTCTTGGTGCCTTCGAGAAAGTGTGGTTGGTAATTGTGGCTGGCATAGAAGGCGCCGGGAAATTCAGCTGATTTAATGGCGGCCTTGGCCACGTCTGAACGAGTGCCCTCAACGGCAACGACGTCAGCGCCGCAGGCTCGCATCTGCAACAGCTTTTCCGGTGAAGCCGATGCCGGCACAAAGATACGACAACTAATTTTTGCCGCTGCGGCATAGGCGGCGACGGAGGCACCGGCATTACCCGATGAGTCTTCAATGATTTCCTTGACGCCACGTGCTGCCAGGTAGGAGATCATCGCCGTGGTGCCGCGATCCTTAAATGAGCCGGTTGGTGCCAGACACTCAAGTTTGAGCTCGACGGGTGTGCCGTCCCATTGGCTAGCGATTAAGGGCGTGCCGCCCTCGCCCAGGGTGATAGCCTTATCGTGAGGGAATAACGGCATGGCGGCGCGGTAGCGCCAGGGGCCACGTGCTCGTGTGTCGATGTCTGACTGGTCAAGTCCGGCACCGGAAGTCAAGTTGAGATAACCGCCATCAATTGGGTCGCGCCAGAGGGGTGTATTGAGACTGTAGGTGCGTCCGGAGACAGGGTTTATATAGGTACGCACGCTCATGATGATGCCAGGGAATTAAATGATAGAAAGATTGTTACTATAGACTACTAGTAAGGCTCGCCCTTGCGGTTGACGTAGCTAACTTGGCCCTTGATTTTGATGTTTTTCATATCGATATCCGGATAATCAGTCACACCATCGTCCATGCGCGTTCCAATTTCCAAATAGGTGCCCGTCGTTAGTGTCTTGTTGATTAGGTGGTGGCCATTGGGGTTACCTGCCTTGAAGCCAGCACAGTCCCCAGGTTTCATTACCTTTTCACCAGCCTCGGTTATTAACATTAACTCGCCAGACAGTATGTAAATAAGCTCGTCCTCGGTAGTGTGCCAGTGGCGCTGAGAGGACCATGCGCCTGAAGGCAGGTGGACGAGGTTAACACCGAATTGATTAATCCCGGCGATATCGCCGATTTGACGTTTGATCCGCTCGTTCACGAACGGCTGATAGGCCTGAGGATAGGACGATCCGCGAAGCGCTTTCGCTGCCTCGGCCCTAAATGGGGTCGCCGGAGGTAGGTTTTGGATTTCCATTATATTTCTCCCAGCCTAGCGCGTATGCTTTTTTAAAATTTTCCTATGAGGCTAAAACATCAAAAGATATTAAAGCTTAATCCGTCCTGGCCTCAAGAATAAGGGAAACCAGTTCTGCCACCGCGCCCGGCGCAATCCATCGGAAGACCGAGACAATTTCATTTTCCGGGTCAATCCAGATGATGTGGCTGCCCATGCCGCGGGCGAAAAACGAAGACTTCGGTGCAGCTGGTGCCTGTTGACCGGTAGCGTTAAGCCACCACATGTAACCGTAACTGGGGTTGAGGGGGCATGGGGTCAGGGACCAGTCTATCCAAGCATCTGAGATCAAGCGTTTGTCTTGCCACTGGCCGCGGCGCAGCATGAGTAGGCCGAGACGCGCCTGATCGCGGGCGCTGATACACATACCGCCTCCCCAGTGTCCACCACCGGGGATGGCAACTATTTCTTGGCCTTCTATTATGATGGTGGCATTGGCATAACCATGCCATTCCCAGGTGCTGGATGCGCCAATAGGATTCATAATCCGTTCGGCAAAAATATCTGGCAGGGGTCGGTTCCAGATGCGCGTAACAGCAAGACTCGCCCGATTAACTCGAACGTCATTATATTCCCAATAGGTGCCGGGGTGCTGGAGTTTCCGCTTTTTTCCTTTTTGTGAGTCATCGCTACCGCTTACGCCGCGATTGTGATCTAGCCAATCAGGGCGATCCCACAGTGTTCCTTCCCATTCGCTGGTCTGTTGTAACAGTTGGTGCCAGGTGATGGCGCCATTGTGTGCGCCTTCAAATCCGCCGTCATCGACTAGGGTTCCAACGAGGGCATGTGGGTCAGGGATTAATTGGTCATCGAAAGCAAGCCCAGCACAAAGAGAGAGACAGCTTTTGGTGACGCTGAAGGTCATATCTGGACGTTCAGTATCGCCCCACTCCGCGGCGATACGGCCATTGCGCAGTATCAGGCCGGCCGGACCTCCGCGTTTCTTTACTGGCCCAAGGAATGTGTTGTAGGGAGCGGGCTCGTGCATCTGTGCTAGTACGTCGTCACGAACGCCGTAACTCCACGATGTTTCGCAGGACAAGGCGAATTCCACGGCTGCGGACAGACGATCGCTGTCAAATCCTGAGTTTACGTCAGTGACCTGTTGCCACTCACCTCCGTCAGGCGGTGGAACGTAAGTACTGCGTATCATGCCCAACCTCTGTATCTATTGGCCGTCAACACGTGAATGGAGGCCACTGGTTTTTGCTGTTTACTAGGCCCAATCCCATTGGGGGGTGTCATTTTTCCATTAGAATGTCATTCCTGAATATTAGAAATTTATAGATTGATAATAATCAGTGCAGATGTTTTTTGCATGAATGTGGTGCGCATAAAATATTTTGGACATTGCAATAACTATATCAGCTTCGATGGGTCGATCGACGTGTCCTTCAGTATGCCTTCATCGAGGGTGACGCCTAAGCCTAGCCCTTTCGGTAAAGCGGAAATGCCATTATCTATAAGCGGAATCTGCGACGGACACAGGTCAAAGAAAAGCTGACTTTCATCGAACTGGTGTTCGAGTGGGAAGGACCGCTTCATTGTAGAAACTAAATGCAGGCTAGCAGCATGGCAGACGGGGCCGCTCGGGTTGTGCGGTGAGGTTGCTATACCGTGGGCATCGGCAGTTGCGGCGATGTCGCGCAACGGCCCAATGCCACCTACCCACTTTACGTCGGGCATGATGACATCAAAGATTCCCCGGTGGAGAAACGGTAAAAATTCTTGTAAATTTCCGCCTTGTTCCAGTCCTGCCAAGCGAACGTGGAGTTGTTGGGAAACAGCGTGCAACCGAACCAAATCATCTAAGCTGGCGGCCGTCTCTGGTAATGGGCATTCGACCCAGAATAATCCAAGTTCTGCCGCCTCGTGAAGGAATCGTTCGGCCAATCCGCCACCTAACCGCCAATGGCAATCAACGGATACCTGTACGTTCGAGCCGACAGCTTCGACAACAGCTCGGGTGCATGAAATGCCATGTCGATAGGCAGATTCCGCGTGCCAACCATCATCGAATCTCAGGCCGTCGAATGGGGCTATTTTTAGAATACGGTGACCATTGGCTGTGGCCAGGAGCGCGGATTCGACAAAACCTTGCGGAGTGCGGTTGATCGTGCGCCGATTGATATTGGCATAAAGAGGAATGCTATCGCGCAGCGCATAGCCGAGCAGCGCGTGGATAGGCATGCCGGCGCGCTTTCCCTGAATGTCCCACAAGGCCTGTTCGATGCCTGAACGAGCTGCCGCTTGGGCCGCTCCGCCGCGTCCCTGAAGTCGGGAGGCCATGCCGTTAATATTTTTAGAATCGTAACCGATCAGCCATTTTCGCGAACCTTCAAGAAAGGTTGAGATGGCAGACTCATAACCGCCTAGCGTGGCCTCGCCTACGCCTTCAAAACCAGATTTCGTCCGCAGGCGGACAAAAATCCAGATGGTTTTTTCGGTGACGTGTACGAAGTTGATACGGATATCAGTAACGGGATCGGACATGGAGATAGCCTTCCTAGTTGACTTGATTTGTGCAGCTTGACTTAAGTTGCTACGTCACAAGGTGCTTTCGGTATTCCATCCACACTGCCTAGATAAGATTACGGGCGGCAAGGTTACGCATCAGGTCACCAACGCCAAAGGTCCAAGGCGGGAGATTGCAGCTGTGATGTACCGTATTGCGAAGGGTGCCGAGTTTGGGTGTTGATATTTCCACCACGTCGCCGACCGTGTGTGTAAATCCAAGACCAGGGCCTTGGCGACCCTGAGTTGGCGCGAACATGGTGCCAGTAAATAGCACAAAGCCGTCCGGGTATTGGTGATTTTCGTTAATGGTTTGGTGCACTAGGTCTTCGATGTCGCGGCTAATTTGCGACAGCGAACTGCCGTCAATTAACGTAAACCCATCGCCGCCTTCGATGCTTAGGGACAGATTACAACTACGAACGTTGTCTAACTGGTAGCTTTCGTCAAACAAGCGGATGAACGGGCCGATGGCGGACGATGCATTATTGTCCTTGGCCTTGCTGAGTAGGAGTGAACTGCGGCCTTCGAAGTCGCGCAGATTGACGTCATTTCCGAGGGTGGCACCGACGATATTCGCCTGGTTATTGACGACTAGAACAATTTCTGGTTCCGGATTATTCCAAGTGGACTTAGGGTGAATGCCAACACCTGCGCCGAAACCGACGCAGGCCATGATTGGGCACTTGGTAAAAATTTCGGCGTCAGGTCCGATGCCAACTTCGAGGTATTGGGACCACATGCCGGCTTCGAGGAGGGCTTCCTTGACCTCGGCTGCCTTTTCGGAGCCAGGGACGATCGCCGATAGGTCGGTGCCGATGTGCTCGATAATATGTTCTCGGATGGATTCGGCCTGGATGGGGTCGCCCTTTGCGCTCTCCTCGATAACACGCTCCAGCATGCTGCGTACAAAGGTTACACCGGCAGCTTTGACGCATTGCAAGTCGATGGGGGTCAGAAGATAGGGCTTCGTTGGGTCAGGTGTGTTAACGACAGTGTTGGCTAAAATATCGGCGAGCGTACCAACGCGTTCGGCCTTATAGGTGGTGCGTGCCCGCGCAATGGAATCGGCGGCGTTGCACAGTTCTGCAGTTGTCGCGGTGACCTGGCTGATGTCATAAACGCCATCTGCCCGAAAGGCGACTACGCTTGGTCCTGCGGGCCCGCCATCCGGGGGATTGGGAAGCCACGCCCTGCCTATCAAGGTGCCGGAGTAACCGTCTTCAGGTAGGAAGACCTGTTCCAGACTATCTGGTTTCATGCTGTTTGCCTTCCCTCTCAAAAATTAGGGATTAAAATTACATTACGGCGCCAATCTGCCAGGGGATGAACTCGTTCCCCCCAAAGCCAAGTTCTTCGGATTTTGTCTGGTCGCCGCTAGCGACAGCCAGCACGAGGCGAAAAATTTCCTCGCCAACTTCGGCGACGGTGCGTTCGCCGTCGGCGATACTGCCGGCGTTGATATCCATATCCTCTGACATGTTGGTGAACATGCGGGTATTAGTGGCGACCTTGATAGATGGTGCCGGCTTGAAGCCAAATACCGACCCGCGTCCAGTGGTAAAGCAGATGACGTTGGCGCCCGAGGCCACCTGTCCAGTTACCGAACAGGGGTCATAACCGGGGCTGTCCATGAAGCACAATCCTTTAGTGTCGATCTGCTCGGCATACTTATAGACGCCAGCGAGATTAAGGGTGCCGCCTTTGGCTGCAGCGCCAAGTGATTTTTCAAGGATCGTCGTCAAGCCACCGTCTTTGTTACCCGGTGATGGGTTGTTGTTCATCTCGCCGCCGTTACGATGGGCGTAGTCTTCCCACCACTTGATGCGCTCAATAAGCTTTTCGCCAACCTCGCGGTTGACGGCGCGCATGGTCAGTAGGTGTTCGGCGCCATAGATCTCGGGTGTTTCAGACAGTATCGCCGTGCCACCGTGGCGGACCAGAAGATCAACGGCAGAACCTAAAGCTGGATTAGATGTAATACCCGAATAGCCATCGGAGCCACCACATTGCAATGCCAAGGTTAGCTCACTGGCCGGTACGGTTTCGCGCTGTATGGCGTTGGCCTCGGGCAGCATTTTTTTTATGCGTGCAATAGCCGCATCGACAGCCTTTCGCGTGCCGCCCTCCTGTTGGATGGTCAGGTGTTGGAACCGGTTATTGTCCTCCATGCCGTAGCGCTTCATCAGGTAGGGAATCTGGTTAACCTCACAACCGAGACCGACCATTAGAATACCTGCAAAATTGGGGTGGCTAGCGTAGCCAAACAAGGTGCGGGTCAGGGCATCGTAGCCATCGCCATTCCCGGCCATGCCGCACCCTGTCGAATGAACGAATGGCACGACGCCATCGACGTAGGGATAATCCTTGAGAATACCGGTCTCGTTGAAGGCATCGGCAATATAACGAGCTACAGTCGCCGAGCAGTTTACCGAGGTGAGAATTCCGATGTAGTTGCGGGTGCCGACCTTGCCGTTGGAACGGCGATAGCCCTGGAAGGTCGCCCGTTTGGATTTATGAACGTAGTCGATGGGTTCGACGCGGCTGCAATAGGCGTAATCACGTTCGAAATCTGCCATTTCGCAGTTCTGTACGTGTACGTGCTGTCCTGGCGAGATGTTGCAGTTTGCAAAGCCGATGACCTGACTATACTTGACGACCGCATCACCCTTAACAATGGCTGCGGTGGCAATCTTGTGGCCGGCGGGTGCGTGATCGATAAGTTTAACGCCTTCGCCTGGAAGTTCTGTCCCGCGCAGCAAGTCAAGCCGCGCTACAACGACGTTGTCAGCTGGGCTCAAACGGATACTGAGGTCCTTTTTGTTGCTCATCTAATCCTCCTCATTTTCCGGTCACGGTCGGTACCGTTGACAAAGAAAATTAACTGAAACGCGGGTCTCTTCAATAGGAGTGGACATACTGCACCTACCTTGCGTCAGTCCGTGTGGGCATGCTGGCTAGGGTAAGAGTTCTTGACCAGAGGGTATTCGGTAAAAAATTAATGGGTAGCAGTGGAGGCGGCCTCAGAAATCATTCATTTACTATTAGAATCCCTTTTTCGTCTTTTGAGTACGAGGCAAAATTGCCCTGCTTTGCAGAGCGAAGACCCGAAAACACCATGGCGAGAAACCTAGGTGTTCTGGATTTGAAGAAAACCTGAGTGGTCTATTCTTTACTATCTTCTTAGTTTTAAAGGTCAACCCTGCATTCTCCTGAGCGGCGGCGCCACCATAGTAATTCTCCACGCAGAAATGCCTGGGCTAGATCATTCTTTGGACCAGCAAAAAAGGTTTCGGCCGGTGCCTTTTCGCGCAAACGGCCGCGGTACATAAACATGACCTCATCGGCAAGGCGCCGTGCCTGCCCAAGGTCATGGGTAACCATGACAATCCGCGTGCCGGCGCTGTGCATGGCATTGATGATTTCCTCAATGGCATGAGTCGCAGCAGGGTCAAGGCTGGCGGTCGGTTCATCGAGAAAAAGAACCTGGGGCCGGAGTGCCCAGGCACGAGCCAGGGCAAGCTTTTGTTGCTCGCCGAATGACAAAACACGCGCCGACTGACCAGCAAGATGAGCAAGGCCTGTGCGAGCAAGTGCCTCCTCGACAAGATGCCGCCGTTCATGTCTTTGAACCCCGCGCATTTTTAGGGCGTATGCAACATTAGCTTCGGCTGACCGGCGCAGCATGACCGGTCGTTGGAAGACCATGGCCTGATAGCGCGAAGGATTGCGACCATTTGCTCCATGCCAGACGACTTTGCCAGCATATGGTTCGATAAGACCGTGGCAGAGGCGTAGGAGCAAGCTCTTCCCTGCACCGTTGGGACCGATGATGATCGTGCGCCTTTCTGCCTCAAACGTGCAGCTAATGTCCTTAATCAAGGGCAAGCCATCAGCTTTCCAGGAGAGGCCGCGTAACTCTAACGGCAGTATGGAGGGAGATGTTTTGGAGTTGCCGAGCAATCGCGATTCAATACCGGGTTCTAACACGAATGGGGCCTGCTCAGTGGGTTGTGGGTTCTGCTTTCTAGGCATGGCGACGCTCGGCGGCATCCCTAAGGATATAGGCTGTAGCATTCACCACCAGGGATAATGTGATGAGTATGAAGCCTAGTCCCAGCGCTAATGCTAGATTGCCCTTACTGGATTCTAAGGCAATTGCCGTGGTCATTACGCGCGTCACGTGATCAATGTTGCCGCCAACGATCATGACGGCGCCAACCTCTGCGCTCGCGCGGCCGAAGCCAGCCAGAACCGCTGTGACAAGAATAAAGCGGGCATCCCACAGCAGCGCGGGTACTGCGCGACCCGGCCCAGTACCCAATGACTTGAGCTGTTCGCGATATTCGGTCCATAGGTCAGCGATTACCTGCCGGGTCAATGCGGCGATAATGGGCGTGACGAGAATGGTCTGGGCAATGATCATTGCCGTTGGCGTGAACAATAGGCCAAAGGAGCCAAGAGGACCGGCGCGGGACAGAATCAGGTAGACCGTGAGCCCAACGACGATAGGTGGAAGTCCCATCAGAGCATTGATCAGCACAACGAGCGAAGCGCGTCCAGGAAAGCGATACAATGCTAATGCTGCGCCAAGCGGCAAGCCGATGGCTGTCGCCAAGGCGACGGCGGCGAGGCTGACTTGTAAAGACAGAAGGACTATCTCAGACAGGTTACTGTCCAGATTTATTATTAGGTTCAGGGCGGAACCGAATGCCACGCCGAAATCGCTCATTGTATGTCCATGGCGTATTAGGATTTTCCCTGGCAATGTGGAGCATACGTGCCCGCCCTTCAACTGTGCAAAAACAGCTCGGCATTGGAACATTCATTGG
>CAUZNJ010000030.1:0-12909 GCA_963580965.1 Alphaproteobacteria bacterium
GACCGACGGTTGCGGCTGTGATCGGGGTTGATTCTCTCTAGTAATGCAATTCCTCATCTCCTAAATCAGGCACTCAGCCTGATATCCATGTAACTGCGCTCGCAAACGACGGGATGGCCGGTTTTGCCGAAGAAGGATATATGAACCCGACAGTGCATTTGTTACAGGCCCGTTTTAATGCCTAGTTGTCGCGACGTGAGAGTGGTTCTGTCGGTGGTCATTCTTGACCTCCGGAACGTTGACAGGGCCGGGGTGAGACCGTATGTTTCGCGCCTCGGCACACATTCCTGTAACATAATACGATCCGTAGGCATGACCGATGAAAGTTCGACACTCCCTTAAGTCCGCCAAAATTCGGGATAAGAATTGCTCCGTCGTGCGCCGCAGGGGCCGCATCTACGTGATCAATAAACGCAATCCGCGTTTTAAGGCCCGCCAGGGCTGATCTGGCCCGGCATCCCACGGGGCGCCAACAGCCAACGCTTTAAATTATTGTTTGATCTCTGCTGGGGCATTCGCCCTGCTGTTGCTGTGGCTTATACCAAGCTGCATAAATAATAATTCTCATAGAGATCGCGGCCGCGTTTGGGTGGGTAGGATAACCGTCGCTGGTGATGCGAATGCATCGTTAAGACGGTTCAACGCTCTTCGACAGGATACGGTGGGCGGCTTCGAAGCTGTCGGAGGGTCGTCTCTAGGGGTCTTTATCTATACAACTTGGTATAATGTTGCCGCATTGGGATGGGAGGCTATTCATGCGCATGCCGGAGCCAAATGCCGAGGTCATCTGCCGGCGGCAGGAAATTGTTGCGGATCTGCGTGCCATCGTTCCCGGCGAAGGCATCATTGCCGATGTAGATGCCATGCGCGCCTATGAGTGCGACGGGCTCAGTGCTTATCGCCAAATGCCATTGATCGTCGTGCTGCCAGAAACTACGGAGCAGGTCTCCGGCGTACTTTCTTATTGCTTGAAACATAGTGTGAAGATCGTGCCGCGCGGTGCTGGAACCTCGCTTTCCGGTGGTGCTCTGCCACTTGCTGATGCCATTATTCTGGGTCTCGGTAAGTTCAACCGTATTCTGGAAATTGATTTCGAAAATCGATGTGTCATCGCTCAGCCCGGAGTGACTAACCTAGGTATTTCCCAAGCTGTCAGCGCTGTTGGATTTTATTACGCGCCGGATCCAAGTAGCCAGATCGCTTGTTCAATTGGGGGCAACATCGCTGAGAACTCCGGCGGTGTACACAGTCTAAAATATGGGCTGACCACCAATAATGTGCTTGGCCTGGAGATGGTGCTGATGAACGGCGAGGTGGTTCGCCTCGGTGGGAGGCACTTAGACTCCGGCGGTTACGACCTGTTGGGCGTGATAACAGGGTCAGAGGGGTTGCTAGGGGTCATCACGGAAGTGACGGTCCGTATTTTGAGGTCACCAGAGACCGCTCGGGCGGTGTTGCTTGGCTTCCCGTCGAATGAAATGGCCAGTCACTGTGTCGCGGCGATCATTGGTAACGGCATCATTCCCGCGGGGTTGGAGATGATGGATCGACCAGCTATTCATGCCGCAGAAGATTTCGTTCGTGCTGGTTATCCGCTTGATGTTGAGGCTCTTTTAATTGCGGAGCTGGATGGACCTGAGGCCGAAGTTGACCATCTTCTGGAAAAAGTAGAGGCAATCGCCCGCGATGCTGGTGCGGTCTACGTGAAGGTGAGCGAATCAGCTGAGGAGCGACTGCGTTTTTGGGCAGGCCGCAAGGCAGCTTTCCCTGCGATTGGGCGCATTTCGTCAGATTATTACTGCATGGATGGCACCATTCCTCGACACCGTCTGGCGGAGGTGTTGCACCGAATGGCTGAAATGTCTGGGCGTTATGGTTTGCGAGTTGCCAACGTGTTCCATGCCGGCGATGGCAACTTGCATCCGCTAATTCTCTATGACGCAAACGTTCTGGACGAGATGGAAAAAGCGGAAGCCTTCGGTGCAGAGATACTTCGACTTTGTGTCGAAGTGGGAGGAGTTTTAACCGGCGAGCATGGGGTTGGGGTTGAAAAGCGAGATCTGATGGGCGTGATGTTTGATGAGGAAGATCTAAAGCAGCAACAGCGGTTGAAATGCGCCTTCGATCCTGACGGACTACTCAATCCTGGTAAGGTTTACCCAATTCTGCACCGTTGTGCCGAGCTTGGCCGCATGCATATTGGACGCGGTCAGATCCCCTTCCCCGACATCCCCCGCTTCTAATGGCGTACGCATGGTGAGTGATATAAACCAAGACGCAGACACTCTGTGTCCACGTCATGCTGATGACCTTCACGACATGCTGCGCTGGGCTTTGGGAGAGGGCCGATCACTGGAGGTGGTGGCGGGCGGCAGCAAGCGGGGATTTGGCAGGCCTGTCTCTGCTTGCCAGCGCCTTGATCTGTCTGCGTTGTCTGGGATTACTTTGTATGAGCCGGAAGAATTAGTTCTGACCGTGGCGCCAGGAACAAGAATAGCTGAGATCGATGCCCTTTTGGCTCAGCGCCATCAGCGTCTCGACTTCGAACCGCCTGACTTGGGATTGCTGTTTGGCGGGCCGGTGGGTGCGGGAACAATTGGTGGCGCGGTCGCCTGCAACCTTGCCGGTCCCCGACGCATCAAGGCTGGAGCCGCACGCGACCATGTTCTTGGCTTTCATGCCATCAGTGGTCGTGGCGAACGGTTCAAGTCGGGCGGTAGGGTGGTAAAGAACGTTACTGGATTCGATCTCTCAAAATTGATGGCGGGGTCATTCGGCACCCTGGCGCTAATGACAGAGCTGACGGTTCGAGCCCTTCCGTCACCAGAGAAAGTGCGGACGGTGTTGGTGCAAGGGCTGGACGATACCGCGGCTATGATAGCGATGAGTCGGGCGTTGGGTAGTTCTCATGAAGTGTCCGGTGCGGCACACCTTCCAAGCCCCGTCGCAGCACGTTCCCACGTCGGATATGTGCATAATTCGGGCGGTTCCGTGACGGCCGTTCGTATTGAAGGTCCGGGACCATCTGTTGATGCCCGCTGCGTTGGGTTGCGCAAGATTCTTAGCGAATTCGGCGACTTGGAAGAACTGCATATGCATAACTCAACTACCTTTTGGCGAGAAGTGCGCGATGTATCCTATTTCGCTGATGCTCATGACAGGCGACAAATATGGCGGCTATCCGTGCCGCCCATGGAGGGTGCCGACACGGTTGCGCGCATTGCAGAGTCGCAGATGGTCGAGGCTTTCTATGATTGGGGAGGAGGCCTTGTCTGGCTAGCTATTCCGCCTCAGAAAGACGCCTGCCATCTAACGGTGCGTTCGGCAATGTCGTCGGGCCATGCCACGTTGATCCGCGCTGGGGAAACGATGAGGGGCAGCGTGCCGGTCTTCCAGCCTAAGCTGGAGGCGCTCGCCGAGCTTGAACGGCGGATAAAGCAGGCTTTTGATCCGCGCGGGGTGTTGAATCTTGGTCGTATGTTTGACGGGGTTTAGGAATCATCCATGCAAACGACTTTTACCGAGGATCAACTCGCTGATCCGGATATCCGGATCGCCAATGATGTGCTGCGCGCCTGTGTGCACTGTGGCTTTTGCACGGCTACATGCCCGACCTATGTGCTGCTTGGTGACGAGGCCGATAGCCCGCGTGGGCGTATCTATCTGATCAAGGACATGCTGGAGAAAGATAAGGCAGCCAGCACCGAGGTGGTTCGTCACATTGATCGTTGCCTGAGCTGCCTTTCGTGCATGACTACCTGTCCATCGGGCGTTCATTACATGCACCTGGTGGATATTGCTCGTGCCCGAATTGAAGATACGTTTGTGCGGCCGATGGAGGAGCGCGTTATGCGAAGAATGCTAGCGTGGATACTTCCATATCCCGGCAGATTTAGGTTAGCCCTGATAGGCGCAATGATGGCGCGCCCTTTTCGCCGGTTGGCGCCTGGCTTCCTTGGCGTCATGCTGGATTTGGCGCCAAGGAAGCTGGCCGGGCCGTCGACCGTTGACCGGCCACAGCTGTTTCCAGCCCAGGGTACCCGCAGGCGTAGGGTCGCCCTTCTGACGGGTTGCGCCCAACAGGTACTGCGCCCGGCGATTAATGAGGCGACGGTGCGTTTGCTCACGCGCCTGGGCTGTGAGGTCGTTGTGCCGCGTGGTTTAGGGTGCTGCGGGGCGCTTGTGCATCACATGGGCAGGGAGGGCGATGGACGGACAGCGGCTCGTGCTGCAATCACGGCTATCGAGGTGGCGGAGGCCGAAGGCGGGGTCTTCGATGCTTTCGTTATCAATGCCTCAGGATGCGGCACGATGGTTAAGGATTACGGTCACCTTCTGGCCAATGACCCTGAGTGGTCAGCAAGAGCGTCGCGGGTTTCTGCCTTGGCCCGCGATGTTAGTGAAGTTATTAATCCTGATGATCTGACCCCCATAACTGGCGGCGGGAAGATTGCCGTCGCCTATCATTCTGCTTGCTCCATGCAGCATGGTCAGAAATTGCGCAATGAGCCGGTGCGACTGCTTGCCGCTGCTGGGTTTTCTGTGCGAACGCCAGCGGAAGGCCATCTGTGCTGCGGTTCTGCGGGGACATACAATATTCTGCAGCCGGCAATCGCCGGACGTTTGAGGGCGCGCAAGGCGGAAAATCTTAACGCCACGGATGCGGTCATTATTGCAACTGGCAATATCGGCTGCCTGACTCAACTCGCTGGGGTTGCCAATGCACCCGTGGTCCATACCGTGGAACTTCTTGATTGGGCGACTGGAGGGCCAAGGCCGTTGGAACTGACTGCGTTCGAGCAGCAAGCGAATGAGGGGTTTCATCTCGTTCGCTGACGACCGTATGCCTTTCACAATACGTTGAACATTGTGGGTGCTGGTTGGCGGCATGGGGCCTGACGTGGACGCGGTCGATTGCGGGGCGCCACGGCGGGGATTTTGACCCTACACGTTCGACCGGGCGGTGGCCTCACCGCTTGCCTGTTCATGCCTAAGTGATGGTGGCTAAACCCTTCTAACGCAGGCGTCCGACCGGTTTGGGAACCGCTCCTTTGGGTATGGCCATCAGGCACAAGATGTCATGGGCGATGTGGGCGGCGCTGAGTGCCGTGATCTCGGAGACATCGTAGGGGGGCGATACTTCTACGACATCGGCGCCGACAATATCCATGCCGTTCAGCCCACGGATGATTTCCAGTGCCTGAGCCGGGGTCAGTCCCCCTGGCACGGGGGTCCCGGTGCCGGGTGCAAAAGCCGGGTCCAGGCAGTCGATATCGAACGTCAGATAGACGTTCTGCGCGCCAACCCGGTCACGGATGGCGGCGATGACAGCATCCGTGCCATTTCGGTGTACCCAGGGTGCGGTGAGGATGTCGAATCCATGATCCAGATCGTTGTGGGTTCGAATACCGATTTGGCATGAATGGGCAACGTCGATCAGTCCTTCATTTTTTGCCCGCAGCATCATCGAACCATGGTCGAATCTATGCCCGTCATCATCCCAGGTGTCGCAATGAGCATCGAAATGGAGAAGTGCCACAGGGCCTTGCCTCTTGGCTATTGCCCGCAGTATGGGGTAGGTGACAAAGTGATCTCCGCCTAAACTAAGCGGTATGGCACCCGCCGTCAGAATGGCTGCGATGTGGTTTTCGATGGTCGTAATGATCGTTTCTGGATGGTGAGGGTCGATAAAACAGTCGCCCCAGTCCGTGACAGCAAGGGTGTCAAAGGGGTCAAAGCCGAAAGAAAAGGCTTTCAACTCCGCTAATTGCACGGAAGCCGCGCGGATGGCGCGCGGCCCCAGGCGGGCCCCTGGACGGTGGGTTACCGCACCGTCATAGGGTATGCCACTGACAACCACATCCACACCGGTCAGTTCGCGCGTGTAACGGCGGCGCAGGAAGCTCAGCGCCCCGCCATAGGTCATCTCCGGAGCTCGGCCAAGAATATCTTCTCGGCGGAAAGCTTGATCGCCACCTTCACTGTCTTTCAGGGTTAGCCTCCTGAATACGGGTCATTCGCTAATTGGCTTATATCAATCGCGCATGGTCTCGCTCAATAGGGCCAGATGGAATATCAGCCCTTCGCGTTCTGTCCCCACCTTGATATAACCCGTTCCCTTCGAAGTCCAACTTGCCTCATCAAACGGGATTACAACCAGAAGGACAAATGGCATGCGGAACTGGTCAGCGGACGATGCGGAAAGCACGTACCGCATACAGCGTTGGGGTGATGGTTATTTTGGCATTGGAGGTGACGGCAAGCTCCAGGTGCTTCCCGACAGGGGTGCTTCGGATAGTTCAATTGGACTGCAAGACGTAGTTGATGAATTGCGTGAGCAGAACATTCAGTTTCCTGTTGTTATCCGCTTCCAGGACATCCTAAAGAACCGTGTCCGGCAATTGAATAAAGCGTTTTCCGATGTAATCGCCGAAGCAGCGTACCAGGGATCTTATCGAGGCGTTTATCCGATTAAAGTTAACCAGATGCGTGAAGTGGTAGATGAGGTCGTTAGTGCGGGGCGGCCCTTCCATTATGGTCTAGAAGCTGGCTCTAAAGCAGAGTTGATGGCGGTATTGTCCTACGATACAGGCAACGAGGCCTTGACCATTTGCAATGGCTACAAGGACGAAGATTTTCTTCGCCTTGCGCTGATTGGTAGCAAGTTGCAGCGCAACGTGGTGGTCGTCATCGAGAAATTTACAGAGATTGACCCTCTGCTGCGTCTGGCCGAAGAAATGAATGTTCTTCCTATTATAGGCCTGCGCATCAAGATGCGCGTTAAGACCGAAGGGCGGTGGAGCGAGTCGAGTGGGGACCGCGCAAAATTTGGTCTGACCATTTCAGAAATTCTGAACGCGATCCTCTTGATTCAGAAGCGGGGATTCGGCAACTGCATCCGGGTTTTGCATTTCCATGTTGGGAGCCAAATTTCTGATATTCGCTTTGTGCAGGAGGCAGTCCAGGAGGCAACGCGCATTTATGCCAGGCTATGTAAGCGGGGTGTCGCTCTCGAATATCTGGATGTTGGCGGTGGTCTGGCTGTGGATTATGACGGCAGTCGCAGCAACAATCATTCATCCATGAACTATTCCATGGACGAATATGCGAGTGCTGTCGTTTATAGCGTCAAGCAGATTTGCGACCTAGAAGGCGTTGATCACCCCATTTTGGTTAGCGAAAGCGGTCGAGCAGTATCCGCACACCATTCCTGCGTTATTGTTCGGGTAATGGGCGAGATTGCTAATGACGCCAACCCGGTAGCCACATTAGCCGTGGAGGGCGAGCATGTCCTGGTTGCAAATATGCGCGAACTTTACGAAGACCTGAATACCTATCGCAATTATCAGGAGGCCTATAACGAATCGGCCCGCATCCTCTCGGATGTTCACAACGGTTTTCGTCTGGGTGTTCTTGATCTAGATGAACTTGCCAGAACGGAGTCCCTGTACTGGAAGCTTATGCGGGCAATTTCTCGGGGGCTAGAGGACGAGTCGTTCGTATCCGAAGATTTGAACGATATCGAGCTTATGTTGGGTTCCCAGTATTTATGTAACTTCTCGTTGTTCCAGTCGGCGGTAGACAGTTGGGCCATCGAGCAGATCCTGCCAGTTGTTCCATTGACGCGGCTGAATGAAATTCCAAGCCGCAACTGTGCTCTGGTCGATATTACCTGTGACAGTGACGGTCGAATTGCCCGATTTATCGGCGATTCGGGGGTCAGCCAGACGGTGCCACTACATGAGCTTTCAACGACAGAGAATTACTACGTCGGTTTGTTTCTTACAGGGGCATATCAGGACGTCATGGGTGATATGCACAATCTTTTCGGGCGGCTCAACGAAGCACACGTCTCTCACGATGCAAGCGATCCATCTGGATTTTTTGTTGAAGAGTTCATTCGTGGATCTGCAGCGGCTCAAGTATTATCGATCATGCAGTACAACCCTGATTCCATGGCCTCTAGGGTTAAAGGTTTCATCGATACGGAAGTGGGAAAAGGTAGTATCCGCTCCCGCGATGGTGTGAAGCTGGTGGACTTCTATGAGTCGTGCCTGGAGCGATATACCTATCTTCGCTTCCCTGACCCCGGGGCGCCAACCTGAGGCAGTAATCAGCCCGGCCAACAAGTTGAGATCAACTGATTTCCTCCATTATTAACTATGATGGTGGGGGCAAGGGGTGTTCTGAGTACTTGGCATTCCGTTCTCTTGCGATGTTCATGGGCGATGAAATAGTATCAAGGGCATTTCCAAAAATGGTTGGCAATGGACCGGACGTGCGCCTTATATTCATGATGCTGGCATAGGGGCTGTATTTCGATTCATTTGTTAAGATTGAAGATTAGCGGCTTTCAGGGTGTGATTCTCAACGCGGCTCGGCCAGTTACCTTACCTTGTGCGACGCGCTCGTGAATGGCCTCTGCATCTTCCATGGTGCCAATCTCCGTGACTAGGGGCCAAACTTGGCCGCGGGCAACGATGTTGAGGGCATCTGCAACTTCCTGCTTTGTGCAATATCGGCTACCGAGGATTTCAGCCTCTTTGCCGCGAAATATTTGCCCAGGAATGCGTAGCTCGCCTTCTCCCGCCATCATGACCATGCGACCACCACGGCCCAAGGCCTCGGCCGCGGTTCGCAACGTGGTGTCGGTGCCGACAAAATCAATGGTGACGTCGGCACCCTTGCCGCCCGTAATGTCCTGCAGGGCTTCGAGGACATCATTTCGGCCGCCGTCGACTACGTAATCTGCGCCGGCAGCGCGGCAGGCTTCAAACTTCTCGGGCCTGATCTCGACGGCGATCACTCGGGCATGAGCCCACTTGGCCATCATCAGCATATGAATTCCTAGTCCACCGCCAGCCCCGAAGACGACGACGGTATCGGTGGCGCTAACGCGACCTCGGCGAATGACCTTCCAAGGAGTTGCGATGGCGTCGGTGATGACGGCTATTTCGGCGGGATAGGTGCGCCAATCAAGCCCTTCCGGCAGTTTGATGAAGTTTTTTGCAGGCAGTTTCATGTATTCGGCATAGCCGCCGTCACAATCTCGACCGACGTTGCCACCGAGATTTTCGCATAGGGTTTCCCGATTTGTAAGGCACCAGCGGCAATGGCCACAGGATAGATAAAAATAAGCAGTTACCGCGTCACCGATAGCCAGTCTTTTAACACCGGAGCCGAGAGCAATGATTTCACCCGTAAGCTCGTGGCCTATGATGCGAGGGTATTCGATGCTCCCGCGTCCGGCCTTCATGTGTTGAATGGTGAGGCCCGAGCCGCAGGCTAGAACCTTGACGACCGCCTCACTTGGGCCGGGTTCCGGGTCTGGGACAGTTTCCAGCGAGAACGGTGTATTGGGCGCGTGCAGAACCAGCGCTTTCATGAAGTGTGCCTTCCATCCGGTTGCCTGTGGCCAAAGCTAAAGAACATTCCCACCTTATTGAACCTTTTTGACATTGCCTTAAGCCGGCGCTGCAAAGCAGACAAAATAGCTGCACCAAAACCCTTGGTGGCTGATGCCATTGTCAGATGATGTGCAACCGCCAGCATTGATTCGGTTCAGTCAACGATTGAAGAAAAAATTATAGCCAGGAATTTGGCACAATCTCCACCAATAGTATCTATCCACCGGCAATGACCATGGCAGCGGTATCACACTATAGGCGAGGGGCAGGATGTGGCGCGATCGTTGACGCTCCGGCCCGGCGTACCTAGTCTCCCGATGCCTAAATAACCAACGTGCCGAAAGTTGTGATGCCGATGATAGCCAACGCAGCCCATTCTGAACTGTCCGCTTTGGCGGCGCATTCCAACGCTTGGCCATTCGTAGAGGCACGGGAGTTGTTGAAGCATGTCAGCAATAACACGCCGGAGAAGGGCTATGTGTTGTTTGAGACGGGCTATGGCCCGTCTGGGCTGCCTCACATAGGTACGTTTGGTGAGGTGGCACGCACGGCAATGGTACGCCATGCCTTTTCTTCTCTGTCGGGTATTCCGACTCGGTTGGTTGCTTTCTCCGATGACATGGATGGCCTACGCAAAGTGCCAGATAATGTTCCAAATAAGGCCATGGTGACCCAGAACTTGGGAAAGCCTTTAACCTCTATTCCTGATCCGTTTGGTACCCATGAAAGCTTTGGTCATCACAATAATGCACGGTTGTGTGCCTTCCTGGATACGTTTGGTTTTGAGTACGAATTATTCAGTGCAACGGCGTGCTACCGCGCCGGTCAGTTCGATACCGTCCTGCTAAAGGTGCTGGAGCGTTACGAGGCGATTATTAACGTTATCCTGCCAACGCTTGGGGCTGAACGGCAAGCATCCTACAGCCCATTTCTGCCCGTATGCCCAAAAACGGGCCGGGTGCTGCAGGTTCCGATCCTTGAACGGAATGTCGATGCCGGCACTATCATCTATCAAAGGGAGGATGGCGTTAAGGTGGAAACGCCGGTTACCGGCGGGCGATGTAAGCTGCAATGGAAGGCCGATTGGGCCATGCGCTGGACCGCGCTTGGCGTTGATTATGAAATGTCGGGAAAGGACCTGATTGATTCCGTTCGGCTGTCGTCGAAAATCTGCCGAATTCTTGGCGCTACACCGCCTGTTGGTTTCACCTACGAGCTTTTTCTCGATGAAAATGGCGAGAAAATATCTAAATCCCGAGGCAATGGACTGGCAGTTGAGGACTGGCTGCGATATGCACCGCCTGAAAGCTTGGCTCTTTACATGTATCAGAAGCCAAAGGCGGCCAAGCGGCTCCACTTCGATGTTATACCGCGCGCCGTTGATGAATATCTGCAGCATTTAGCTGCCTGCCCAGAGCAGGATCCGGCTAAGCGCCTGGATAACCCAGCATGGCATATCCATGCCGGAAAGCCACCACAGGCGGAAGTGCCTCTCAGCTTTTCTATTCTGCTTAACCTAGCTGGGGTCTGCCATACGGAGGACAAGGCCGTGTTATGGCATTTCGTCGACCGTTACCGGCCCGGCGCGACTGCTGAAACACATCCTTTTCTTGACTGCCTGATGGACCATGCCATCACCTATTACCAGGAGTTCATTAAGCCACGTCAAACCTATCGCGAACCGGACGCACGCGAGGCGGCGGCATTAAAGGACCTTGCCCAGGTATTGGGCACCTTACCCGAGAATGCGGATGCTGGGACGATCCAGACGGAAGTGTATGAGGTAGGAAAGCGTCACGACTTCGCTGATCTGCGGGCGTGGTTCAAGGCCTGTTACGAAGTTCTTTTGGGTCAAAATCAAGGACCCCGCATGGGGTCGTTCATCGCTCTCTATGGTATTTCCGAAACAATGGTGCTGATTCGCCGTGCTCTCTCCGGGGAGGACCTTGGCGCTTGATCGACGTCTCCTTTCCTGTCGAATCTGTCGCTTTACTGGTATTTATTGTGACTGCGGGGGCCACTTTCGTATCGTCTGGGTCCGATTTATAGAACATGGTCGAGAGCATCTCGCATGCAGTGTAGGGTGGACGATCTCTAGCCCCTGACGCATTGCTAGATCATAGCGGATGCAAAGGAACGGGTCCTGCGGACGACATCGATAATTCTCCATTTAAGAGGGAAACATGCCTTGATGCCTAAGATATTAATTTAATTCCAAATAGGGCGAGAGTACCTAATTTTCGGTTGGCTATGACGGGTCGTGGCGGCTTGATAGAGCCTCTAGCGTGTAGAGATTAAGAGATTGTGATCATGGCAAGGCTATACTCGGCCCCATGAGGGATCTAATCATGCTCATAAGACCATTTGTCAGATAGGGTAACGATGAGTAACGAGGGCGGCGACACGCACAGCATGCTGCTTAAGCGGTCCGTCCGTATAGCAGGACATGCCACCAGCATTTCTTTGGAAGAGCCCTTTTGGCTAGCGTTGCGGCGAAGTGCGCAGCGCCAGGGACGGTCGATTAATGATCTAATCACCATGATTGATAATAGTCGAATTGGAGGACTCTCCGGGGCGGTTCGTCTATTCGTACTTGCTGAATTGGAATGCCGAGCAGGTGAATTGGAGCACGACGCTTAGGCTGCTACCCCTATCCCTATCGCATTAATCCATTCAATAGGCCCCGCAGGAGGTCTTCTGGTTTTGCCTGCTGAGGTGCTTTTTGCTGCTGTGTCTGTGTGCCAGGGAGGCCGGGGAAAATCTGTTGCAAAAGCTGTCCTGCCGGGCTTTTTTCTATCAGCTTATCGACGCCGGGAATGGAGTAGCCTCCGACTTTCTGGTTGGCGAATTCAAGCTGCACATTGGGCGCATCTAGAGGCCCCTGAATCTTGAAGGGAAGGGCGGTCGGGATTTTACGCGTATTGCGGGTCAAGTATGTGGCGAGCAGATTTTTCTTTAGGTCAATTTGGCCGGCCATATTGATCTTCCACTCTGGTAAATTGACGGTTCCCGTGGCCTGACCATTGCCGTGTCTGGAGATGAGGCGGATATCATTACTGTGTGCAATGCCACTTTCAATGACATAGCTGCCGGTCAAGTCGGCCCGCCCACCGTCGCGCCCACCGTTCATTGTCCCGCTAAGCTCGTTGATGCTGCCGAGAAGATCCAGGACACCTGACAAAGGTGTGCCGCGTGCTTGGGTTGTGACATCGACACGGAGGAGGGCGAAACTGCCATTCCCCGCCAATGTACCAACCAACTCTGAGATGCTGTATCCACTGGATCCGGCTTTTATATCGGCGTTTAGCAGACCGTCTGTTGTTTTCTTGGCGCCAAATGTTGCCATCACGGCATTTAAGCTGGCGCCCTTCAGAGATAGGCTGGAGGATAGACGTGGTATGACATTGGAATCGAATTCCATGCCGCCGCCGAAATTGCCGCCGAACAGCAGGCCGGTGACCTTATCCGCGCGCAAGACACCACCTGCTAGGCTTGCGGCAAT
>CAUZNJ010000031.1:0-12902 GCA_963580965.1 Alphaproteobacteria bacterium
AACGCAGGCACCCTTCAATGTCATTATTTTCAATGGAGCCATTGCCCATAATCCTGCAAAGTTTGCAGAGCAGACCGTCGAAGGATCGCGTGTCGTCGCAGTTGTGCAGGCGCGTAGCTGGATGTCCGGACGTGGCACTGTCTTTACGTCGATTGGCGGACGCCTAATTGGCCGCGATATATTTGATGCTGGGACACCCTTGCTACCTGGGTTTGCGCTTGGTTCCTCGTTTACGTTCTGAGGGCAGGGAGACATTAATGCAATCAGTCTCCACATTTTTCGCATTTGTTATTACCGCTTGTCTAGCCGTGTCCATATCGGCTCGTGCGGATGCAGAAACCCTGCACGATGCACTCGCCGCGGCCTATTTAAATAATCCGACCCTGCAGGCTGAACGCGCCGGCCTCAGGGCATCCGATGAAGATGTATCGCAGGCGCTGTCTAATTGGCGCCCGGCGATCGAAATCAATACCAGTGCTGGTGTCGAAGCCTTTCAGACCAATTCCTCTACGGGTACGGGAAGAAACCAGCACCGTGACCCGCGCTCGTTGTCGTTCAGCATTACCCAACCGCTATTTCGTGGTGGACGAACTGTTGCGGCAACCCGTGAGGCTGAAAGCAATGTAAAGGCGGAACGCGCCCGGCTTGCTTCGATAGAACAGGTTATTCTGCTCGATGCCGTCGTTGCCTACGTGAATGTACTTCGCAATCAGGCGGTTTTTGAACTGAATATCAACAATGAACAGGTGCTCAGCCGGCAGGCTGAGGCAACGCGTAATAAATTCCAGGTCGGCGAATTTACTCGAACCGAAGTATTTCAAGCCGAATCGCGTCTGGCGGTAGCCACGGCTGACGGAATTCAGGCGGAGGGCAATCTCGCTTCTTCCCGGGCGACTTATCTCAATGTTATTGGGCTGGCGCCCCTAAATCTTGAACAGGTGGTGCCGCCCGCTGACCTCCCCTTGACCGAACAGGATGCCGTCAGGGTAGCTATAACGTCGTCGCCCGATGTTATCGCGGCGGAACTGGATACCGTCGCGTCCTCTTATAATGTCGATGAGGTGCGGGGCGAGCTGCTGCCGACCTTGGGGCTTGAGGGGACGGCTACAACTGCACTCGATTCGAGTGGTGAACAAACACGAACGGAGAGCTATAGGGCAAAGCTTTCCCTGTCGGTTCCGCTTTATCAGTCAGGTGCTGTCTATGCGCGTCTGCGCAAGGCGAAACAACGCGCCAGCCGGTTCCGACTTCTCGTCGATGTTGAGCGGCGCAATGCGACCGAGGCGGCCACGAGTGCGTGGCAGGCTCTGCAGTCCGCGCGGGCTCAGATTGTCGCGTTTCAAAAAGGAATCGAGGCATCGAGCATTGCGCTCGAAGGGGTTCAAAGTGAGGCTGAAGTGGGATTCCGTACGGTGTTGGATGTTTTTGACGCTGAACAGGAACTACTTCATGCCCGGGTTGAATTGTTACGAGCACAACGGGATGAGGTAGTCGTAGCCTATCAATTAAAGATGGCAATGGGCGAGCTAACTGCGGAGAATTTGGGGCTTGGGGTAGAAAACTATGATCCGAAGGTTCATTATGAGGAAGTCCGCGACAAGTGGTTCGGCGGCAGTAGTCGTGGCGAATTTCAGATAGACGATCTGCCTTGGCATCGTTGATGAGGGCGCCTATGTATAATCCAGCGCCTGGAATTTTTTTTGTGTGTCACCGGCCCTGATTGCGGTCTGTTCTAGGTTCAAAAACTGCGACGGCGGACAGGCGGTCCATGAGTGACAAAAATCCAGAGCAGCAAAAAGTCTCGGACGGTGCCGTGCAGGATCCGTCTATGGAAGATATACTTGCCTCCATTCGTCGCATTTTGTCTGAAGAAACTGATGATCAGCCAGGTGATAAAGTAGTGAAGGCCGCTGGGCCTGAGCAGGCTGACGATGTATTCGAATTGACCCCGTCCATGATGATTGGTGACAATGAGCCTGATGAAGGCGTTGTTTCCGCCCCGATTAAGCAGGTTTCGGCTGAAGTCCTTAATCAGCTTTCCAAGGCCATCCTTGATCGGCAGGAGATGATGGTCAGCCGCCAGGGTGTGCCGCTGGAGGGCATGATCCGCGAGATGCTACGCCCGATGCTACGCCCGATGCTGCGCGAATGGCTTGACCGCAATCTGCCGCATCTAATTGAACGGCTGGTAAAACGTGAGATCGACGACATGGTCAATCGCGCTGAGTGGCGCAACGATTAACGGTTTGCGGCCTGCTCGGCTAACTATTGATAATTGATAGGGTGACCTGCCGGGAATCGATGTGGCCGGCGTGTTGGTGTGTCGATTCCGATTTCAGATTAACGTGAGAGGATGCCAGCGATGCTGGATAAGACGTATCGGCCTGCCGATGTCGAAAAGCGAATATATGAGACCTGGGAAAGCTCGGGATTTTTTGCCGGCGGACGTTCCGAGCGGGCCAATGCTATGCCCTTTACGATCGTTATTCCGCCACCCAACGTGACCGGCAGCCTGCATGTCGGTCATGCCCTCGATAATACCTTGCAGGATGTGCTTATTCGCTACCGGAGGATGCTCGGCTGCGACACCCTTTGGCAACCAGGTACAGACCATGCCGGCATTGCTACGCAGATGGTCGTCGAACGCCAACTAGCCGAGGAAGGCAAGACCCGCCACGATCTTGGCCGTGAGGGTTTTATCGCCCGGGTCTGGCAGTGGAAGGCTGATTCGGGAGGCAGTATCACCAATCAATTGCGTCGTTTGGGAGCGTCCTGTGATTGGAGCCGTGAGCGCTTTACCATGGACGAGGGGCTTTCGGCGGCGGTTCGCAAGGTATTCGTTGCGCTATTTCGTAAAGGATTAATTTACAAGGATAAGCGGCTTGTAAACTGGGATCCCAAGCTGCACACGGCGATTTCTGACCTGGAAGTCGAACAGCGCGAGGTCATGGGAAAGCTTTGGACCTTCAGGTACCCGATTGAGGGCCGCGATGGAGAATTTATCCAGGTCGCGACGACGCGTCCTGAAACTATGATGGGCGATACCGCTATCGCCGTGCATCCCGAAGATGATCGCTACCGCGATCTGGTTGGGATGCACTGTATTTTGCCGATCGTCGGCCGCCGTCTAATCATTGTTGCTGACCAGTATGCTGATCCTAAAAAGGGCACCGGCGCGGTCAAGATCACCCCAGCACATGACTTTAATGACTTTGAAGTAGGTCGCCGCCATGGCTTGGAAATGATTAATATTTTCGATGCCGAGGCGCGGTTAAACGAAAACGCGCCAGAATCTTATCGTGGCCTTGACCGTTACGTAGCGCGCGACAAGGTCGTCGCTGAGATGAAAGCCCTAGGCCTGCTGGGTGGTGTCGTCGAAAATCTAATGGTTCTTCCCTATGGTGACCGCTCTGAAGTCGTCATTGAACCATGGCTTTTGGATCAGTGGTTCGTGGATGCGGCAACCCTTGCCAAGCCTGCCATCGAGGCGGTCGAGCAGGGACGAACCGTCTTCGTTCCCAAGCACTGGGAAAACACCTACTTCGAGTGGATGCGCAATATCCAACCTTGGTGTATATCCCGGCAAATCTGGTGGGGGCACCAAATCCCGGCATGGTACGGACCCGATGGCAAGGTGTTCGTTGCTGAAACAAAGGAGGAGGCCGCCGCTGAGGCGCTTTCCCATTACGGCCACGACTTCGAACTAATTCGCGAACCTGATGTTCTTGATACCTGGTTCTCGTCGGCACTCTGGCCCTTTTCAACGCTCGACTGGCCGGTTGAAGACTCATTGGTTCTTGACCGTCATTATCCGACAGACGTTCTGGTTACCGGTTTTGATATTATCTTTTTCTGGGTTGCACGGATGATGATGATGGGCCTGCATTTTATGAAAGAAGTGCCCTTTCGTACCGTCTACATCCATGCGCTGGTCCGTGATGAAAAGGGCCAGAAGATGTCAAAATCCAAAGGCAATGCAATCGATCCACTTGAGATCAGCAACAAGTATGGCACTGATGCTCTGCGCTTTACATTGACAGCCCTGGCTTCCCAGGGGAGCGACATTAGCCTGTCTGAAAGCCGTATCGAGGGCTATCGAAATTTTGTTACCAAGTTGTGGAATGCGGCGCGTTATTGCGAGATGAATAACTGTAATCCCGTCAATGGATTTAACCCTGATGATGTAACATTGACTGTCAATAAATGGATCGTTGAGAAGGCGGCTATCGCAGTTACTGAAGTGACAAATGCTATTGAATCATATCGATTTAATGATGCGGCAAGTGCCGCCTATCAGTTTACTTGGGGCACTTTCTGTGACTGGTATCTAGAATTTACCAAACCGATTCTGGCTGCAAACGACGCCAAAAATGCTAGCGAAACACGAGCGGTAACTGCATGGGTTCTTGATCGCATCCTAATGCTGCTACATCCTATTATGCCGTTTGTGACGGAAGAGCTATGGGAGCAATTGGGCGATAAGCGGGAAGCACGGCTGATGGTTACTGCGTGGCCGAAAGCTGAGGCCATGCCCCGTGATGCGAATGCGGCGGCGGAAATGGATTGGGTGGTACGGCTGGTTACTTTGATCCGTTCCATTCGTTCTGAAATGCATGTGCCGCCGCGAGCTAAGGTGCCACTTATGCTACTTAATGCGGGGCCGCAGTCGACGGCACGGCTCGCTACCCATGTTGATTTGATTACGCAGCTGGCGCGTCTTGATTCGGCTATTACTTTGGCGGGGGGGCCCCCTAAGGGCGCCGTTCAGGATGTTCTTGATGAAGCAACTGTAGTCATGCCGATCGCCGACTTTATCGACATCACTGCCGAAAAGGCTCGCCTAGAAAAGGAAATTTCTAAGCTTGATGACGAGCTAATAAAGTTCGGCAATAAGCTCTCTAACGCAAGCTTCATCGAGAAGGCGCCGGCCGACGTTGTTGCCGAAGAGAGGCGCCGCCTCGATGAAGCGACCGAAACTCGCTCGCAACTTGAGGAGGCGGTTACACGGTTAGCAGCGTTTGGAGCTGAATGATTGATACCCCTTTCGCAACCTTCGTGTACTCCTCGACGTAGCGTTCTTATTTGGCGGCAGTGACGACGATCTCGATGCGGGTGTCGCCTGCCAGGTTAACCTCGACACAGGCTCGCGTCGGTTTGTTCTTAGGATCAAACCAGGCCTGGTATACTTTATTCATTGCCGGTCGGTCGCGGATGTCAGTGACATAGATCATGCAGGTCAACAGGTTTGATTTGCTGGTTCCGGCCAAAGCGAGAAGCTGATCAATATGGTCGAGAATCTGCTGGGTCTGGCCTTCGATGCCAGCGCTGGCATCGGCGGCGGTTAGGCCTGCTAGGTAGACGGTGCCGTTGTGTTCAACGGCGCGGCTCATCATCGGGCCGACTTCGTGGCGTATGACGGTCATATTTCCTCACTCTCACATTTGTTATTATGAAGTTTTCATTTAACCACAGCTCATCCACCGGAGCGAGGCAGGTAATGGATGTGTCTAACTTTAACGATTCCTTTAGCTGCGCTGTGCTATGTGTCTGGGTGTGGTTGTTTAAATATTAGTCGTTTCCTTGTAGTGGTTTTGCTCCGAACAATGAATCGCTTGGCGTGAAGCAAAGGTTTTGCCTCCTTGGGGTGCATTGAGGATCTAAATGGACGCTTGCTCTCATTTGAGAATGTTTTAATGCGGCAGGAAAGTGCATTAGGCTCTTAAGCCTTATTGAATTGCTGCTAGAAGGGTTTCTAGCCATGGAGCCACGGCCGACCGTGATACGGGCTGGTGGTGCCGATTTTTCGGTACTACGCCGGAATTCGGGCAGCGCTCTTATTTTTATGGTGCACGGACTTGGCTGCGCCAAGGAATGCTTCTCCGGGGCCTTCGCATGCCCCGAGCTGTCATCCTTTTCGCTAATAGCCATGGACTTACTGGGACATGGCGGCAGTCCGTTACCTTCCGGCTTTGACAGCGATATGGCGATCCACGCTGAAGGTTTGCGTGCGCTGGTCGGCTCGGTGCCTCATGAGCGTTTGCATATCGTCGCCCACAGCCTGGGCGGCGCGCCAACGTTGCTGATGCTTGACGACGGCAGCCTGCGGCCAAGTAGTTATATCTCTATCGAAGGTAATCTCGTGGCGAGCGACTGCGGCCTTGTTAGTCGGAGGGCAGCGGGAGTCGATGAGGCGACATTTGTTAAAGAAAAGTGGCCGCGGCTATTGGACCGTATCAGCGGCTCCGGTGACCCCATGTTGCGGCAGTGGGGCGCGTGGATGCAGCGTGTAGATCCTAACGCCTTTTACCGGTGTAGCGTTTCACTATGCAACTGGTCCGACGGTAGTCGGTTGCTTGCCATTTATCGGGAGCTGACTTGTCCGAGAACCTATATTTGTGGTGCTCTTAGCAAGGTTCCTGAGACGCTGGCAGCACTTGGTGGGGAACGGGTGATTGAAATACCTGATTGCGGCCATTTCCCCATGTTGGAGATTCCAGGCGTGTTTTATCCACTGCTGGCCCAACTCCTTTTGGAACATGAATAGCCATTAACGGCCGGCTTTGATCCAGGGCATATAAAGTTTGTCATCATAGATTTGATCAGGGACCAACGGTAATTACGCCTGAGTAGCTTTCGTGATTTCTGGCATTCACAGCGGTTGTGCTTTCTCATTTGACAGGCCAGGCGGCCCCCATAGATATATGGGACAGGAGATTTTAGAGTGCGGCCGCTCGGATCAGGTCAGCGCCTTTTTCGGCAATCATCATTGTTGTGGCATTAGTATTGGCAGAAACCATGGTAGGCATGACCGAGGCATCGACGACCCGTAGCCGGTCGATGCCATGCAGACGTAGCTGATCATCAACTACCGACTGTGGGTCAGGTCCCATGCGGCAGGTGCTGGTCGGGTGATAGACGGTGCCGCCGTTGCGCCGGGCGAAATCGAGCCATTCATCGTCGCTTTGCACGGCCGTACCGGGCAGAGCCTCGGCAATGCGCCAGGGCGCGAGCGGTTCGGTCTCCAACATGCGCCGGCACATTTTCAAGCCGGCAACCAAAACATCGCGATCGGTTTTACTCGCGAGATAATTGGGATTAATAGCTGGCGCTTTATCTGGGTCCGGGCTGATGGCGCGGACGTAGCCTTCGCTTTCTGGGCGCATTTGCCACGCCGAACAGGTCATGCCGGGGAAGTCGCTGAGGGCATCGATTTTGCCTTCGGCGTAGCTCGCTGGTGAAAATAAGAATTGCAGGTCGGGATTTTCTAGATCCGGATTTGATTTCAGAAAAAGGCCCAAATGTCCTGGGGCAAAAGCGACAACTCCCTTGCCATCAACGAACCAACGGGCAATTTCAGCCCACAGGCGCGGGCCGCGGGCACGTTGATTCAAGCTGCTACCCGGCTTGATGCGATAGACGACACGGGTCTGGTAGTGATCGCACAGGTGCTGGCCGATACCCGGAGATTCGTGGATGACCGGTATGCCGAGGCCAGCCAGAAGCGGGCCCGGCCCGACGCCAGACAGTTGTAGGATGTGCGGCGATCCGATGGAGCCAGCCGACAAAATTACTTCGCAAGCCGCCAGGGCTTCGCACTCGCTACCGTGATATGCATAGCGTACCCCTGTCGCCTTTTTGCCGGCAAAAATAATGCGGTGCACCGACGCCCCTGTTTCCACTACCAGATTGCGACGCTTCATGGCAGGCCGGAGAAAGGCCTGACCGGCGTTTAATCGCCGTCCCTTGTGAATATTACGCTGATAGTAAGATACGCCCTCCTGTTTTGGGCCATTGTAGTCGGAGTTGAAGGGTATTCCCATCGACTGGCAACCCTTAATGAAAGAATCGTTCAAGGGGTTTTTTTCGTGGATGTCGCCGACGATCAGGGGGCCGTCGGTTCCCCTAAATTCGGGATCGCCGTCGAAGCGGGTTTCTGATTTCTTGAAATAAGGCAGTACGTCCTCATAGGACCAGCCGCGGTTACCGCGTTGCGCCCAGGTGTCGTAGTCCTGCGGCTGACCGCGGACATAAAGATGGCCGTTGATAGCGCTGGAGCCGCCCAACACTCGGCCACGCGGAAACATGATGGCACGGCCCGCTGTGTTCTCGGTTGCCTCGGTATTGAAGCACCAGTTCACCGCTGGATTTGCAATCGTCTTGATGAATCCTGCCGGCATTTTAACATAGAGCGATGCTGGGTTGAGGGCACGATCGGACGGCCCAGCCTCTAATAACAAAACGGTATGCTTGCTATTCTCGGTCAGCCGATTAGCGAGAATGCTGCCGGCGGAGCCGGCACCGATGATTATGTAGTCATAAGCTGTCTGCCGCACGGCGCGCCCCCTGGATTCTTTATGGTTGGTGATTTTAGATTGCCCAGGTGCAGGGCGCAAAAGCTTCGTTAACTGGATAGAGTATCAGGCTCTCCAAGGAATTGTTGCAACATGATCTTGGAACCGGGGAGAAAACAATACACATATCGTGCGAACGCCGTAGGGCGTGCCGCAAACCGACTTTAGTCCGCTGTTGGGTCAATAGCTTTAATATAGTCGCAGCTTTTTGCGGCGCTTCCTCAATGTAATAAATAAGCTGGCTGATGATTAATTGCACCTTCGCTGCTGCCTATACGATCGCTATCATGGACAACCATCAATTCATCGAGGTTAATGAGCGAAACGGAATTCTCGCCTCCGTGGCGTAACTAGGATTCAATGGCTATTAATTCGGCCCAGAGAAAGCGGACATCATAATGGACACCTTTGCTGCGGCTGCCGGCAATGGGCAAATGGTTTCTGTTTCGCCTGCACGTTAATCAACGGCGTATCAATAGAGAGCGGCTTTCTTCGCGGTAATTGGCGTAAGAAAAGTTAATATGCCCGGGAAAAGTTCGGCCATGGTATATTTAATTAGTACATAAAAATTGACCCCCATACCTAGGCTTGTCACAGACACTCACGTTTTCCTTTTAGAATCCTCAATGATTTATTATGGGCAATTTTGTAATGGAGCCGAGGTGTCGAGCTTTCTGATTTAGGATCGATTGATGATTAGGGGTCAGATATCGGCGTAACAATGGGTCTCTGCTGCACCGCCGGGGTGGGTGACGGCACCATTGAGGGCATCACCGACTGTCTGGGCGTACTTCCAGATAGCGCCTGACTGGTAGTCGTGCTGACGGGGTTTCCAGGTCTTGCGCCGTTCGGCTAGCTCTGCCTCAGATAGATCGACATCCAGGGTGCCAGAATCTGCATCAATTCGGATGATATCACCATTCTGTAGTAGACCAATGGGGCCACCGACGGCGGCCTCAGGTCCGACATGGCCGATGCAGAAGCCGCGTGTGGCGCCGGAGAATCGACCGTCGGTGATCAACGCAACATCGTCTCCCATGCCTTGGCCGTAAAGGGCCGCCGTTGTCGAAAGCATTTCGCGCATGCCAGGACCTCCCTTGGGCCCTTCGTTTCGGATTATAAGAACTTCGCCTTTTTTGATCTGGCGTTCGATTACCGCGAGATAGCACTCCTCTTCGCATTCGAAGACCCGGGCTGGGCCGATGAACGTGCGGTTTTTCATACCAGCGACCTTAACGATGGCTCCGTTGGGGGCGAGTGAGCCTTTTAGCCCGACGACGCCGCCGGTAGGAAGAATGGGTGTCGAGATGCGCCGTATAACGTCCTGGCCTTCGGGAAATGTGATCCCGGCGATACTTTCAGCGATGGTTTGTCCGGTTACCGTAATGCAATCGGGATGCATGTAACCGCCATCAAGCAGCTCGCGCATGATGATGGCAACGCCGCCAATTTCGAACAAGTCTTTGGATACATACTTTCCCCCGGGCTTGAGGTCGGCAATGTAGGGCGTTTTTTTGAAAATCTCGCAGACGTCCATGAGGTTGAAGTCGATACCAGCTTCATGGGCGATTGCAGGAAGATGCAGCCCGGCATTTGTCGACCCACCCGAGGCGGCGACGACCATGGCGGCGTTCTCCAGGGATTTTCGTGTGACAATGTCGCGCGGCCGGATACCCTGGGCGAGCGCTTGCATGACCATTTTCCCGCTGGCTTCGGCGTAGGCATCGCGAGATTCGTAAGGCGCCGGCGCACCGGCTGAGCCAGGGATAGCGAGGCCGATGGCTTCCGATACGCATGCCATGGTGTTGGCGGTGAACATGCCGCCGCACGACCCTGCTGAAGGACATGCTACGCTTTCGATTTCGTGTAGTTCCTCATCGGTCATTTTGCCGCTGGAGTGGGCACCGACAGCCTCAAAAACATCGACGACGGTAACGTCCTTATCCTTATAGCGACCGGGAAGGATTGAGCCGCCATACATGAACACCGACGGGATATTGAGCCGCACCATCGCCATCATCACGCCGGGTAGGGATTTGTCACAGCCTGCGAGGCCGACGAGAGCATCATAACAGTGGCCGCGTACTGTTAGCTCGATGGAGTCGGCTATGACATCGCGGCTGACCAAGGACGACTTCATGCCCTGATGGCCCATGGCGATGCCATCGGTGACGGTAATGGTAGTAAATTCACGGGGTGTGCCACCGGCTTCCCACACGCCTTTCTTTGCTGCCTGAGCTTGGCGGGAAAGGGAAATATTGCACGGTGCCGCCTCGTTCCAAGTGGTGACAACACCGACGAAGGGTTGGGCAATTTCTTCCTCAGTTATTCCCATGGCGTAGTAATAGGACCGATGCGGTGCGCTGGCGGGGCCAACGCTGGTATAACGGCTAGGCAGCTTGCTTTTATCGAAGGCTTTGGCGTCCATGGTGGTGCTCTCCCCGTCGGCGCAGTCTGAGAATTGGATTATGTCTATGATTATCGGCACTCCAGGTGTATGCGCAACCGCAATGAGCGGTGTGCATGTGTCCAGGAAGCCTGTCCAGGTGTAGACTAGCTGGCGCTAATCTCACAAATTAGAGGCGTGTGATCAGAGGGCTTTTCCTTGCTGCGCGGGTCTCTATCGATCGTGCAGGCTACGAGTCGGTCGGCAGCCTGCGGCGACAGCAGAAAATGATCGATGCGTGCGCCGTGATCTCGTGACCACTGGCCCGCGCGATAATCCCACCAGGTGTAGTTTCCAACGTCACTATGCAGGGCGCGATAGGCTTCTGTGTAGCCAAGCCAGAGAATTTTGCGGAAGGCAGCGCGTGATTCGGGGCGGCATAATGCATCATTGGCCCAGCCGACCGGATCGAAGACATCGTCGTCGGTGGGGACGACGTTGTAGTCGCCACCGAGTACCACGGCTTCTTCATAATCCAACAGTGAGCTGACATGGTTATGGAGGTGTGCCATCCAACGCAATTTATAATCAAACTTTTCGCCAGGCGCAGGATTCCCGTTGGGCAGATAGATAGAGGCCACGCGTAGGTTGCCGATGACGGCCTCGATATAGCGCGCCTGTTCGTCTTCGCTGTAGCCGGGGAGGCCGCGCTGTTCGACCTCGATGGGGCTCTTCGAGAGGATTGCAACGCCGTTGTAAGTGCGTTGGCCGTGGGTAGCGATATTATAGCCGAGGTCTTCGATTTCCATGCGCGGAAACTGGTCGTCGATGACCTTGGTTTCCTGCAATAACACGATATCCGGTGCGGCGTCTTTCAGCCATTCAAGCGCGTTGGGAAGACGCGCCTTGATGGAATTCACGTTCCATGTAGCAATCTTAACCATGGCGCTTCCGTAAGTAGGGTGCCGCAGGCAAATGCCGAAAGGCTCTCCCTTAACACAAAACGGCAAACTGCGTCAGGAAGAGAACCTAAGAAATTAGATAGAAAAGGAAGAACCGCAGCCGCAGGTTGAGGCAGCATTGGGGTTTTTCATGGCGAAGTATGACCCGACCAGTTCGCGAACAAAATCTACTTCGGATTCGGCTAATAGGTCGAGGGACGTATCATCGACCACGACCTTGACGCCATCGCGTTCGTAAACGTGATCATCTGCATTGATGGCATCGTCGAGCTTGAATCCATACTGGAAGCCGGAACAGCCTCCGCCAGATACGGCAACCCGCAGCGCCAGACCGGGTTGGTCTTCAGCAGCGATCAATTCGGCGATTCGTTTGGAGGCGCTGGCTGAAATTGTAATATCGCGCGCCGTATTTTTTGGGTTTATTTCATTCATGCTTGCCGGTCCACTTGGATCTGGGCTGTTTTTTTATCATACACGTAATTTCAAGCAAGATGTAGGCTGCTTATTGTATATTTCAACGTGGGCTATTCTAGAATTTAGTTGGTGCGATGGTGAGGAAGATATTGAGTTATGCAGGTTCAGGATGTGGCGTTGCGTTTTGTTCTGACCACAGATTTGTCGGAACTGAAGTAAGCCGTGGAGGAATTGAGTTCTGAGCTTGATGCAGTTACTAACTTAATTTCCTAGATACCATAAACCGGCGGCAACGTGGCTTAGGTCTTTTTCGGCGTTTAAAAGTTCAGCGTGCTTAAAGTCAGTTTCCTCAATGGCTGGCCTGCATGTCTAGTGCGTTAATTTTTTGGGGCTTGAACGGCATATGTGTGATCCGGGCACCCTGGCCGAACACCCGATGGAATAGCGCCTTTATAAGATATTCAAGTTAAAGGGGTGCCGCCTCCACCACATCCTGACGTATGGCTAAATATGGTCATGGTCATTTCGGATCAATTGAATCTATTCTGAATAAACCTATATGGTCCGGGAGTTGGGAGGCGAGTGTAACACTTAGCTGAAGCTAGGGGAAATTCTGTTGACACTTCCCTCAGGCCATATCGGCACACCCAGCAGGGGTGGTTCTAGACGGGCGCCATTAGAATGGTTCCTATTGCTCCGAAAGGGCTCTAATTTGATAACATGACAATTTTTCAACAATTAACTACGCCACATGCTCCGACTCAGGAGCGCTGGTTGGCACCTTATGCC
>CAUZNJ010000032.1:0-12642 GCA_963580965.1 Alphaproteobacteria bacterium
TGGCTTCTTCCGCAAGCTCGGCTAACCACTGAAATAGGTCGATGTCTCTCGCAAAGGCGATCTCGATGTCTGGACGTAGAATTTTAACAGCCACGTCTTGGCCATCCTTGGTGCGAGCAAAGTGCACCTGGGCGATGGACGCGGCTGCCATCGACTCTTCGTTAAATGACTCGAATAGATCTTCTACCGGCTGGCCAAATTCGGCGGTAATTGCCTTGCGCGCTGCAGCGCCGGAAAATGGCGGCAAACGGTCTTGAAGGCTGGACAGGTCGGCGGCGATCTCCTCGCCCAGAAGGTCCGACCGGGTGGACAGCGCTTGTCCAAGCTTGATGAAGCTTGGTCCGGCCTTTTGCAGTGCTTGTGCCAGCCGTTCGCCTGGTCTGCCCTGGAGGGTCCGTCCCCACAGGCGTTTCGCTAGCCAGATTAGTGCGTGGGGCGCACCGACCTGTTCCAGCGCGAACAACGCATCGTACTGCGAGAGAAGGCGCGCAAGACCAACGAGCCGGGCAAGATTACGGATGCTGCGTATCATTCTTTGCCTGCTACAGCCGCCAGGCGGAAAAAATCACGGCGATCCCACCGGAAAGATTGCGATAACGGGTCCGTTCGAATCCTACGTCGGCGATCATGGCGGTGAAAGCATCCTGATCCGGAAAGCGGCGGATGCTTTCGGCTAGATATCGGTAGGCTTCGGCATCACCGGCAATTAAGCCGCCGAGGGCGGGCAGCACCTTAAAAGAATAGGCATCATAAGCTTGCGCCAGCCACGGTATGGTCACATGGCCAAATTCTAGGCATAAAAAACGCCCACCCGGCCGCAACACACGCCATGCTTCCCGTAAGGCACGGTCACGACGGGTGACATTACGTAAGCTGAAGGCCGCGGAAAGGACATCAACTGATCCATCGTCAAGAGGTAGCGACTCGGCATCGCCACAGGTCCACGTGATGCCTGTCAACTGTCCGGCGTTGATGGCTCGGTCACGGCCAGCATCGAGCATATTCTGGTTGATATCGATAACGGTCGCCTCGCCGCCACCGCGGCTGAGGAAATTAAGCGCTATATCGCCCGTACCACCGCCTATGTCGGCGAGCCGCATGGCTGGGCGCGGGTTGAGGGTGTCGAGCAGGATTGTCTTCCAGACGCGGTGGACGCCCGCGCTCATTAGGTCGTTCATCAGGTCATAGTGGGGTGCAACCTTGGCGAAAACGTTACGAACCAAGGACGTCTTCTCTGATTCCGGCACGTCGCGGAAGCCAAAATCGACGGTGGGCCCCCGGTGCTCTGGCCCGTTCTGTTCAAGGTGGTATGGCATGGCGGAAGATCATAGCCGAGTCAGTCCCCTACGGCTACGGTGTCGGTATTTCGCCGTTATTAGATTAAAGGAACCGCATTCATGCCTGAGCTGCCTGAGGTGGAAACCGTTCGCCGGGGTCTAATTCCCGTTCTTGAAGGGCGGAGGCTGATACGCGTCGTTGCGCGGCGCCCGGATCTGCGGCTGCCCTTGCCGGAAAATCTCGGCCAGTGCCTGGTCGGTCGCCGCGTGATGCGCCTTGATCGACGCGGCAAATATTTGCTGTGGCATGTGGAAGGCAATGTTGTTTTGATTGTCCATCTTGGCATGTCGGGGCGCATGCGCATTTTCGAAGGGCCGCCGCCGCCAGAGGAACTTCATGACCATGTCATTTTTTCGACCGAGGACGAAGTGACAATCAGATTCTGCGATCCACGGCGTTTCGGCCTTATTTTGCTCAGCGAAACATCAGTGCTGGCATCGCATCGCCTGCTTGCGTCGATGGGCCCTGAGCCTCTTGATGAGGCTTTCAATGGCCCCTTCCTAGCGCGCCAACTAGCTGGTCGTAAAAGCCCCATAAAGACGGCGCTGATGGATCAGCGGCTGGTTGCTGGGCTCGGCAATATTTATGTCTGCGAGGCGTTATTCCGCTCCGCTATATCCCCTCTGCGCCGATCCGGCAGCATTGGCGCGGTCCGCGCAGAGCGGCTGGTCGCCGCCATCAAAACGGTCCTTCTTGACGCAATTGCCGCTGGCGGCTCGACACTTCGGGATCACAGACGCCCGGATGGCGAGCTCGGCTACTTTCAGCATCGTTTCGACGTCTATGATCGCGAAGGGAAGCCGTGTTCGGAATGCCCTGACGGCACCTGTCCCGGAGTGCGGCGCATTGTCCAGGGAGGCCGCTCCACTTTCTACTGTTCCAAATGGCAGCGGTAAGGTATGCGTGGACTATGTTGCATGTGGGAAGGCTTTTGTCGGTTTGCTGTATTCTCACCGTGGCGCTAGCCTTTAGCCCCGAACGGGCGAGATCGGCCGATGGCTTTTTCGAAGGCGTCGATGATTTGCCGCTAATGCCGGGGCTAATCCAGGCGGATGGTGGCGCTTTGGTCTTCGAATCGCCTTGGGGTCGCATCATCGAAGTTTTAGCAACTGGGACTGCGGGCCGCCGTCAGGTGCTCGAGTTCTATGCTGATACGCTACCTCAGCTCGGTTGGATGGTGGAAGGCGATGGCAGGTTTCGGCGCGAGAACGAAGCTTTGGTGCTGGACTTTTCTGACGCGTCTGGCAGCTCGATTGCCGTGCGCATCATCTTGACACCCATTGCCGCCACGCCTTCTTAAAGGCGGTGATGCCCATTGCTGCCTGCTTTGTTACCCCATTCCTAAGTGGAGCCCGGACCCATGTCTTATGAGACCATTCTGACTGAAAAGCAGGGCCGGGTCGGCCTCATCACATTCAATCGCCCACAAGTGCTCAATGCGCTCAGCGCAGCGGTGATTGCCGAACTTGTCGTCGCTCTGGATACCTTCGAGGCAGACGATGATATCGGCGCCATTGTCGTCACAGGCAGTGAAAGGGCGTTTGCGGCCGGAGCAGATATCAAGGAAATGCAGGAAAAAACATTTGTTGAATGTTATCTGCAGGACTTTATCACCAAGGATTGGGAGCGTCTTGCCCAGTGTCGCAAGCCTACAATAGCGGCGGTCAGCGGGTTTGTCCTCGGCGGCGGCTGCGAGATCGCGATGATGTGTGATATCATCATTGCCGCTGATACGGCGCAGTTCGGCCAGCCGGAAATCACCCTAGGTATTCTGCCGGGGGCTGGTGGCACCCAGCGGCTGACTCGCCTTGTCGGTAAGGCCAAGGCCATGGATATGTGCTTGACCGGTCGTATGATGAACGCTGAGGAAGCGGAACGTTCCGGCCTTGTTAGTAGGATCGTGCCGGCGGTTGAGCTTCTCGATACGGCCTTGAAAGTTGCCGCTCAGATCGCCGACTATTCGCAGCCGGCGGCGTTGATGGTCAAGGAATCGATTAACCGGGCTGAAGAGACAACCCTTTCCGAAGGTATACGCTTTGAACGCCGGTTGTTTCATGCTGCTTTCGCGACGGAGGATCAAAAAGAAGGGATGTCCGCGTTCGTCGCCAAACGAAAACCCAACTTTCGTAATAGGTAGGCTCGCTGCACGGTCAAGGCGGGCACCGGCGCGATACTTGACGCCTGACCGATGCGGATATATAAGCCCGCGTTCCTTAAAGATTTTGTTGAAATATCGGACGCTCCATGGCCAATCACGCATCGGCAAAAAAGCGCATTCGCCAGATAGGCAAGCGCACGATTGTAAACCGCAACCGTATCGGTCGGATTCGCACCTACGTGCGTAAGGTAGAAGAAGCCATCGTTGCCGGCGATGCTGCGCTGGCCCAGGCGGCGTTCCGCGAGGCCCAGCCGGAAATGATGCGGGGTGTGACTAAGGGCGTCTTGCACAGAAATACGGTTTCGCGGAAGATTTCGAGGCTGGCAAAGAGAATTAAAATTCTTAGCGCCTGACCTTGACACCTTTCTTCATCATATAGGGCCTCCCCTTATTATCCGCGGCGGCCTTTTTTCTTTCCCCTGCTTATCCCCAGAGTTGTCCACGGCCTAGCCGTGGGGTGTTTGTTGCTGGCCCGGGCTGTCAAGAAATTTATTTGTTCTGTTCCCTTTTCGATCTCGTTGCCAATCACCATCGAGCCTGGGTATGGTCATTCTTTGTTGAGGGATATTATCGATATACGGAAAGTAAAATTATTTCTTAAGTGTAATTTCCGTAACGATAGTATAATAATTTTGTCGACTCAGGATGAGTGAAGTAGAGTTTAAACAATAAACATTATATCTTTTATTGTTCATTTAGTTTAAGTATTTATTTTTTATTTTATAAATTATATTTTGTACACGGCTTCCTGTTGTAAGTGTTCTGGGAAGAAGGGGTTAGTCTGGGTGGGGGCATCCATTGTGCTTGCTATGGGCGCTTTAAGCCTCCGTTCTATGATTAAGTCTCGTGTTTTCCCCAGCTGTATTTGGCGGGCGGTGGCCGGGGGTCGCTGGAGAATGGGTAATGCATGCTGGGCGTGTATAGTCGTTAGGAATAGGGCCAAAACCGGGGGCCAGGGCCGGTGGCGGGAAACACTTACTTTGGCATGGGTGTTGGCGCAATGGAACTGGCCTACAATCGGGAAGAGATCAACGCGCAGTGGGGCGAAGTATGCGCCAAAATGCGCTTGGAAATGGGTGATGCGGCCTTTCAGAGCTGGCTGAAGCCTATATCAGTCCATAATATTGATAATGGTATTGTCAGGCTGGGCGTTCCTACCCGTTTCATGCGGGATTGGGTCATCGCCCATTATCATGGCCGTCTGGTCCGTCTGTGGGGAGACCAGAACCCCACCGTGACGGGGGTGGAGATCGAGGTCAGTCCGGGCCGTGGTGTGTCGCCGGTGCTCAATGGTGCTCATGCGGGAAAGCGGCTTGCAAAGCCAATCGAAGTGACGCCTTCCGAAAATCTTTACAACAGCATCAGTGGGCCTCTCGACTCCCGGTTGCGGTTCGAACGCTTCGTCGTCGGCAAGCCGAACGAATTCGCCTATGCTGCCGCCCGGCGGGTTGCGGAGGCCAGCGCAGTGCCCTTCAATCCCCTGTTTCTCTATGGTGGTGTAGGGCTTGGCAAGACCCATTTGATGCACGCCATCGCCTGGAGCATCCGCGAGCGCGATCCGCGCCGGACGGTGATTTATCTTTCGGCAGAAAAGTTCATGTACCGCTTTATCCGCGCGCTGCGGGAGCACAATACCGTTGATTTCAAAGAGCAATTTCGTTCGGTCGATGTTTTGATGATCGACGATGTTCAATTTATCGGCGGTAAGGATTCAACTCAGGAAGAATTTTTTCACACGTTTAATGCCTTGGTTGACCAAGGCCGGCAGATTGTCATTTCCGCTGACAAATCGCCGTCTGACCTGGAAGGCATGGAGGAGCGGCTGAAAAGCCGCCTCAACTGTGGCCTCGTCGCCGATATTCACGCCACGACCTATGAGCTTCGCCTGGGCATTCTGCAATCGAAGGCTGAGCAGGCGAAGATTGAGATGCCGCCGCGTATCTTGGAATTTCTCGCACACCGGATTACCTCGAACGTTCGCGAGCTGGAAGGCGCGCTCAATCGCGTCGTCGCGCATTCGCAGTTGGTTGGTCGTGACCTGACGTTAGAAACGGCTCAAGAAGTTCTCCACGACCTCTTGCGCGCCAACGATCGGCGGGTGACTATCGAGGAAATCCAAAAGCGGGTGGCTGAACATTTTAATATCCGCGTTTCCGAAATGCATTCGGCGCGGCGTTCCCGATCTGTTGCTCGCCCACGCCAGATCGCTATGTATCTCTCGAAGCAGCTCACCTCCCGCTCACTGCCGGAAATAGGCCGTAAATTCGGCGGCCGCGATCACACCACGGTCATCCATGCGGTACGCAAGGTAGATGAACTTCGTGAGCTTGATTCGACGTTTGCCGAAGATGTCGAGCTGCTCCGTCGTATGCTTGAGGGTTAATAATAATCTGCATAAATAATGGCCTCTAGAGATGGCTGCTCTAAAGCAAAATTTCCCTCGATTCTTCTTCTGATTCCAAAGACTTTTGCTGTAAGGTGCTGAGTGTGGCGTGGGGTTGTCAAACCGTGCGGCGCATTCCTTCGCGGCAGGCATCGTGACGCACGGGCGTTCGGCGCTGCCGCCGGTCAACGAACAGCCTTTCACGAGATAGATCATTATGAGATTTACCATCGAGAGAACGGCGCTGCTGAAGGCGCTGTCGCATGTGCAAAGCGTGGTTGAGCGCCGCAATACTATTCCCATCCTGTCGAATGTCAGGATTGGCTTGAGCGGTGGCCAACTTGGCTTCAATGCGACGGATATGGATCTGGAGATCATCGAGACCGTGGCCTGCGAAGGTAGCGTCGATGGTGATACTACCGTGGCCGCCCACACCCTCTACGAAATTATTCGAAAGCTTCCGGAAGGTGCCCAGGTCGAATTTAATACGGCCGGTGATGATGGTCGGTTAACGCTGCTTGCTGGACGTTCTCGTTTTACTTTGCCATTTTTGCCGGTTGATGATTTTCCTGCCATGTCCGGTGGCGAGCTACCGCATCGGTTTTCCCTGCCCGCTGGCGACCTGCGCGGCCTGATCGATCGCACCCGCTTCGCCATTTCCACCGAGGAAACCCGCTATTACCTAAATGGTATTTATCTGCACGGGGCCGATCATGATGGCGTTGACGTCCTACGTGCGGTGGCTACCGACGGTCACCGGTTGGCCAGCGTCGAAGTCCCCCTGCCGCAAGGAGCAGCAGGGATGCCTGGCATTATCATTCCGAGAAAGACGGTCAACGAGGTACGCAAGATGATCGACGAATCTACCGATGATGTGGAAATCGCATTATCGGATACGAAAATTCGATTTACCTTTGGTGGCGGTGTTTTGATCTCTAAATTGATCGATGGCACCTTTCCGGATTATGAGCGGGTGATACCCGCCGACAATGACAAGGTTCTGGATGTTAACTGCAAGGAATTTGCCGAGGCCGTCGACAGGGTCTCAGCGATTTCCAGCGAGAAGTCACGAGCCGTCAAACTCAGCCTCAAGCCGTCGTCCTTGACCCTGTCGGCTAGCAGTCCCGACAACGGCAATGCCGTGGAGGAATTAGAGACATCCTACGCAGCAGAAGAACTCGAGATCGGTTTTAACTCCCGCTATCTGCTTGATGTTACGCAGCAGATCGAAGGCGATACAGCTCGTTTCCTGATGGGGGATGCAGCCTCGCCAACTGTGATTCGTGAAGTCGGCGATGCTTCGGCCACATACGTTCTTATGCCGATGCGTGTGTAAGGAGGGGCGAACCTGAATCTTTCTCACCTACACGCTGATGCTCCGGAATCCGTGGAACGGACTGTTCCAGCGGCCCTCCGATTATCAGTCGCCCAGCTGACCCTGACCGGCTTTCGTTCCTACGCCGGCCTGCGGATTGAGACAGATCCCCGGCCTGTGGTGCTAACCGGGGCCAACGGCGCCGGCAAAACCAACCTGCTTGAGGCTCTCTCATTCCTGGTTCCTGGCCGTGGATTGCGCCGCGCCCGCCTGTCGGATATTGCTTGCCGGCTGCCCCAGGATGTTGACGCGCCATTGAGCTGTGGCTGGGCGGTGGCGGTTCATATGCGTGGATCCGCTGGCCTAGTTAATATTGGCACCGGTATCGCTGACGATACCAGTGATCGTCGGTTGGTGCGCATCGACGGTGCCGGCGCACGTGGCCAGGCGGCTTTGTCGGAACATGTAAGTGCTGTGTGGCTGACGCCTCGCATGGACCGGCTGTTCGCTGATGGTGCTTCGGCACGGCGCCGTTTTCTTGACCGCCTTGTTTTCGGTTTCGATGCGGCCCATGCGGGACGGGTCTCAGCCTACGAGCACTCCATGCGGGAACGCTCCCGCCTATTGCGGGACGGACAAGCTGGCCAGCCTGTGGATTCAGTGTGGATCAATACCCTCGAAGACACCATGGCAACCCGGGGCATTGCCGTTGCCGCCGCCCGCCGCGATATGGCCTTGCGTCTGGACGAAGCTTGTATCCGTGGCGTCGGACCATTTCCTGCCGCTTCCCTGCGTCTGATCGGCGATGTGCCCGATTGGCTGGCCGAAATGCCGGCGCTTGATGCCGAGGATCGCTTGCGCCAGGGCCTTGCCAGGGCGCGGCGGGGCGATGCCATGGCCGCCGCCGCCGCCGTTGGCCCGCATAAGGATGACCTCGAAGTCCGCCACCGTGGCAAGGGATTGCCGGCTGCTGACTGTTCGACGGGCGAACAAAAGGCCATGCTGATAGCCATCGTGCTCGCCGACGCCCGGCTGCAGGCGGCTGAACGGGGAACCGTGCCTTTGTTGCTACTCGACGAGGTGGTTGCTCACCTTGACGACATACGCCGCCACGCACTGTTCGACGAACTGGTGGCGCTCAATGCCCAGGCCTGGATGACGGGGACTGACGCCGAGCTATTTTCGCCCCTCGGCTCCTGGGCTCAACGATTTACCGTCGCGGATGCGATCGTTTCGCCCTCCTGAACGGCCCCCGCCTTAATGGCTAAGGATAGATACACTCTTATGAGCGAACCGACCTCATCTCACGAAACGCCCGTAGAACCGGAATCCGAGGCTTATGATGCCGATTCCATCAAGGTGCTGCGCGGGCTGGACGCTGTGCGTAAGCGTCCTGGCATGTATATCGGCGACACCGACGATGGTTCCGGCCTGCATCACATGGTCTACGAGGTGGTCGACAACGCCATAGATGAATCGCTGGCCGGTCACTGTGACTTGATTAACGTCGTTCTCAATGGTGATGGCAGCGTCACGGTGACCGACAACGGCCGCGGCGTTCCTGTTGATATCCATGCCGAGGAAGGTGTGTCCGCGGCTGAAGTAATTATGACCCACCTCCATGCCGGCGGGAAATTCGATCAAAATTCCTACAAGGTATCAGGTGGGCTGCATGGAGTTGGCGTGTCCGTGGTCAATGCGCTGTCGCAGTGGCTCCTAATGCGCATCTGGCGGGACGGGAGCGAACACAGCATTCGCTTTGTCGATGGCAATGCTGAGGCACCGCTAGCCGTCATTGGTAATGCGCCGATCATGGCCCGGGCCGACGGCAGTCGGCATGCCCAGACAGGCACTGAAATCACCTTCATGCCTTCGATGGCCACATTCACCATGACGGATTTCGACCTCGAAACCTTAGAGCATCGCCTGCGCGAACTAGCTTTCCTGAATTCTGGGGTCCACCTGCTTCTGACCGATAACCGCCCCGTTGAACAGGTTAGCGTCGATCTTCACTATGAAGGAGGGCTAGAGGCATTTATTGCCTATCTCGACCGGGCGAAGTCACCGCTGCATACTCCAGCTATCGTTGTTAGTGGCGAACGGGATGGCATTGTAATTGAAATGTCGATGCAGTGGAATGACAGCTATCACGAGACCACACTGTGTTTTACCAATAACATTCCGCAGCGCGACGGTGGTACGCACCTTGCTGGCTTCCGCGGCGCATTAACCCGTACCATTAATGCCTATGCAACAGATAGCGGGCTTGCCAAGAAAGCCAAGGTTGCTATCACCGGCGATGACGCTCGCGAAGGATTGACTTGTGTGCTGTCGGTCAAGGTTCCTGATCCCAAGTTTTCCTCTCAGACAAAGGACAAACTGGTTTCATCAGAGGTTAGGCCGGTGGTGGAAAGCGTCATTTCAGAAAAGTTGATGCAGTGGTTTGAGGAACATCCCAACGAAGCGCGCAAAGTAATTGACAAGATCGTCGATGCCGCCGCTGCCCGCGAGGCTGCTCGCAAGGCCCGCGATTTGACTCGGCGTAAGGGGGCTCTCGACATGGCCACGCTTCCAGGAAAGCTCGCTGATTGTCAGGAACGCGACCCGGCCCTTGCTGAGATATTCATTGTTGAGGGCGATTCTGCTGGCGGCTCGGCCAAACAGGGACGCGATCGCGCTCGTCAAGCGATTCTCCCGCTGCGTGGCAAGATCCTCAATGTCGAGCGTGCCCGCTTCCATAAGATGCTTGCCTCGGCGGAAATAGGCACCCTGATAGCGGCGTTGGGTACTGGCATTGGCGTCGAGGACTTCAACGCCGAAAAATGCCGCTATCACAAGATTATCATTATGACTGACGCCGATGTCGATGGCAGTCATATCCGCACCTTGCTGCTTACGTTCTTCTATCGTCAGATGCGCCCACTTCTTGACCGCGGTTATCTCTACATCGCCCAACCACCGCTCTACCGTGCTAAGCGTGGAAATTCAGAGGTCTATCTCAAGAACGACCAGGCGCTCGAGGACTATCTTTTTGCCGCTGCAATGGACGAAGGCACTGTTCTAGTCACCCATTCTGGGAACCAGATCGCCGGTGCTGACCTTGGCCAGGTCGTCGACGACGCCCGCCAGATGCGTACCTTGTTGGAACGCCTTTCTCAGCGACTGCCAACGGCCATACTTGAACAGGCGGCGATCCTTGGCGCGCTCAGTCCTGAGGTTCTGACCGACGAGGCCGCTACGCAGGCGGCGGGTTATGTCGCTCGCCGGCTCGATGCGCTGATTCCTCCCGTTGAGCGCGGATGGCAGGGCGCATCGTTGCCGGACGGTGGAATGGTATTCACTCGAATTTTACGCGGCGTTAGCGAACGCCATGTCATCGACGGCGCCTTGATTCGCTCTGCGGATGCCCGGCGTCTGGACGAATGTGCGGCTGAACTTCAGCAGCTTTATGCCCGTCACGGCACGCTAACGACCAAAGACAACGAAACTCTTATAACCGGGCCCATGTCGCTTATCGAAACCATTCTTGGGCTCGGCCGCAAGGGCGTTGCGATCCAGCGTTACAAGGGCCTCGGCGAAATGAACCCCGAGCAGCTGTGGGAAACCACGCTGGATCCCAATGCACGGTCCCTACTTCGCGTAAAGGTCAACCACGCTGACGATGCCGAGGATATTTTCACAACCCTGATGGGGGACCTCGTTGAGCCGCGCCGAGAGTTCATTCAAAAAAATGCGCTTAAGGTCGCGAATCTGGATGTCTGAGGTATAGCATGGGTGTGTGAGGTCGATCGGTCGGCGCGTCAACTGCCCGCTGTTGAAGGTGCCGCCGCTGTGAACATCCTCACTGTTGTGGACGTGACCAAGCGCTATGGCAACGTCGTGGCGCTGGATGGCATCAGCTTTTCTATTCGCAAAGGTTCTATCACGGCTCTTCTTGGCGGCAATGGCGCTGGCAAGACGACAACACTGTCCATTCTCCTTGGTTTGCTAATACCGACCTCTGGTTCGGTTACCGTCTTTGGCGAGGACATGCTGCTTAATCGTTACTGCGTCCTTGGCCGTATGAATTTTGCATCGCCCTATGTCGATCTGCCCAAACGGCTCACTGGGCGGCAAAGCTTGAATGTTTATGGCCATCTCTATGGTCTCCGCGATATTAAGAATCGCATCGCCCGCCTTTCCAGCGATCTGGAAATGCAGCCGTTCTTGGACCGCCCGGCATCCGGCCTCTCGGCCGGTCAGATGACCCGCCTAATGCTGGCCAAGGCGCTGCTTAATGAACCGGACCTGCTATTGCTCGACGAACCGACAGCCTCCCTCGATCCGGATACCGGCGATTGGGTGCGAGGCTACCTGCAGCGGTTTGCGCGGGAAACGGGCGGGACAATTCTTCTCGCATCCCACAACATGGGCGAAGTTGAACGCTTATGTGATCGTGTTTTGATGCTACGCGCCGGCATCATTGTCGACGATGACTCGCCCAGCGACCTCATCCGTCGCTATGGCCGTCAGAATCTGGAAGAGGTATTTTTGGACATCGCTCGCAACCGGCGCACAGGAACCCTGCAGGGGAAATCTCAATGAGTGCGCCGGGAACCGAGGCTGCCTCGCGCGCGCCGTTTTCTTGGCGCCGGTTAATGGCGATAAACTTGCGTCATCTTTATGTCCTACGTTCCTCCTGGCCGCGCATTCTCGAACTTGCCTATTGGCCCACTGTGCAGATGATTCTATGGGGCTTTATTACTACGTTCTTCACCCAGCACAGCACTTGGCTAAGCCAGGCCTCGGCGGTACTGATTACTGGAGTATTGCTGTGGGATGTCTTGTTCCGGGCAAATCTTGGTTTCGCCGTTCCGTTCGTTGAGGAAATGTATGCGCGAAATTTGGGACAGCTTTTTATAAGCCCGTTGCGACCCTATGAATTTGTCGTCGCCTTGATGATGCTTAGTGGCATTCGCACACTGATTGGTGTGCTGCCGGCAAGTTTATTAGCCGCCCCGCTGTTCGACGTTTGGGTCTATGGTATGGGCTTACCGCTCATCGCCTACTTTACTAATCTCATTGTCATGGGTTGGAGTATTGGATTGGTCGCTTCGGGGATCATCATCCGCAATGGGCTGGGTGCGGAAAACCTCATCTGGTTCAGCGTTTTCCTACTCGCCCCTGTTTCGGGTATTTATTATCCCATCACCACTTTGCCGACCTGGCTGCAGCCGGTGGCGAAAATACTGCCTTCTTCTCATGTCTTCGAAGGCATGCGGGCCGTCCTCTTCGAGGGCCGCTTCGATGTGCCCCATCTGCTGTGGGCCATCGGGCTCAATTTCGTTTACCTTGCTTTGGCTTCGTTATTTTTCCTCACCATGTTTCGCTCTGCCCGCCGTCTCGGCCTAATCCTCCATCAAGGGGAGTGACTAGGCCTCTCCAGGCTGGCGGCCTTTCAAAGCTGCG
>CAUZNJ010000033.1:0-12549 GCA_963580965.1 Alphaproteobacteria bacterium
ACAGAATGCCTATTGTCACGAAGCAAACCACAGCAATTGCAGCGTAACTCCCAGAAAACATTTCAAGCGCCACCGCATTCCGGGTGAGTTTGGCAAGCTCCGGCCCAATCACTGCGGCGACGATGCCGCCGCTAAGGACGAGCGAAATTGCCCTGCTCTTGAATGCATCACTAGCGGTATCCGCAGCGGCGAAGCGATATTGTTGCCAGAAGGCGTTATGAATCCCGAACAATCCACTCGACACGCAGAACAGTAGGAATGATCCGGAAATAATAGCATAGCAGCCAAGCGCAGCCATCGTCATGCCCACCAACTGTCCCAAGATAAACCCTGCCCTGCGGCCAATGCGCGCCATAAGCAGCGCCGCTGGAACAGTCGCCAGCATTGTGACGACGAACTGCAAAGCATAGGGAAGTGTTGCTAGGCGCTTGTCCTCGGCTAACATCTGCCCGGCCAGAGCGGCCACAGTGACCAGCATCGACGTACCGGTCATCGCCAGACCCTGACAAATAGCTAACAGAAGTATATTGCGCCGAGACGGATCGGCAGCGTAACTGGTTGCCACATTCATGAGTTATTGCCATTGCCGGTAGCGGAAAGGCTGGATCGACCACGCCTACCATTTTAGGACAGACTGAGTCACGAGAACTTGGTGGCAGCCCCGTCTCTAGATGGGACTGGCTAGCGGCCAATGTCTATAGCTCCTCTTCACGCAGCCTCGCATGGTAACGTTGACGGCGCTGTCACTAAGATCGCTGAACATAACCTGGGGTGCCGGTTCGGCAAGCAGCAGCTGGTGCAGATGTGCACGTCATTGCACCAAGCCTAGAATTAGACTTCGATGGTTTAGCTCGCACGGGGCGGATTGCTTAAATTCCCCGCCTTTTCACGGATGATGATGTGGCTGGTGCAGCCCTCGTCTTTGCAGCCAACAACGAACCCGGCGCCAACCAAACCATAGTCGAAGCTACGCGTCGCCAAGGCGTTCCAGAAAATGCCGTTGATAAGCCGGAGCTATCCGACTTAATCATGCCCGCGATCATCGATAGGGCTCCAGTTGCAGTCTCCAGTTCATCCCCCGGCACGGCTTCGGTCCTCGCACGCATTATGCGGAGGCGGATTGATGCGATTCTGCCGAGCCTACTTAGAGCTCTAGCGCGCTTTGCTGCTCGATTGCGAGGTGCGGTGGGGAAAATTATCATGGAAAGCACCCAAGGTCGCCAATATTGCTGCGACAGGCATGGACAAACCCCTCGCCAGTCCCGATGTTAGGGATACGTGGAAAAGCGCATAGGATACGCGCACCTGACGATATCTTGAGAGGTTGTAATGTTCATTCAGACGGAACCAATGGCCAACTCCGACGTCATGAAGTTTTTACCCGGACGCACCGTTCTGGAATCGGGCTTCGTCGAGTACGTATCGGCAGATGAGGCGACCCATTCACCGCTGGCCCAACTGCTGTTCGGCATTGAAGGTGTCACGCGCGTCGGCCTGGACAATGAGGCCGTTACCATCGGCAAGGCACCAGAGAAGGAATGGCAAGTTCTTAAGCCACTGATCCTGGGTGCCATCATGGAACATTTCACCAGCGGGCAGCCGGTGGTAATGGACCAGACAGATGATGAGGACACCGACAACACCGATCCGGCTCTATCATCTCAAATCGAGGAACTAATCAATACCCGCATCAAACCGGTCGCCCAGCAAGATGGCGGCGATGTTGAATTTTATAGCCTCAGGGGCGGCACCGTTTACCTAAAGCTTGAAGGCACGGCCTTTGGCTTGATGAGCGGAATCCAGAACATGCTGCGCCATTACGTTCCCGAGGTCGCGGACGTAAAGGATTACAGAGATATCCTGCCCAAGCCGGGCCTTGAGAGCCCAACCGGGCTGGCGCTTAAGGAATTATTTGATTCCCAAATCAACCCCTCGGTTGCCGCCCATGGCGGCCATATTGCCCTACTAGATGTCACTAAAGATGCCGTATTCATCCGCATGGAAGGCGGTTGCCAGGGATGCGGCATGTCACAGGTGACGTTAAAACAGGGTGTCGAGACCGAAATTCGCCGTGTAGCCCCGGAAATCAAGGAAATCTACGATACTACCCAACACGCCGAAGGCCAGAACCCCTATTATCAAGGTGGCATGAACGCACCGTGACAAGGAAGCGTTGAGGTATATCCTCCTGCTTTTATGCGGGGCGCACAATCGTCATTACCGGCGGGGACGTAGGAATAGGGCTAGCAACAAGATTCACCTATGCGGCCATGCTGCGCCATATTCTCAAAGAAGGACGGGAAGAATTTATTGCTAAAATTCCGCTCGGCCGCATCGGTCAAGCGGAAGAAGTCGCCAGTGTCATTGAGTTCTTGTGTGGCCTAAGCACCACCTACATCACCCCTAGGTCATCAATGTGACCGCGGCATCATCCCCAGTTAACCGGAGAACCTAATAGCCTCTAGAACCTATCAGCTTGGCGCCAAGCCGACGGTCAAGCCGCCATCGACAAATAGCGTCTGTCCGGTAATAAATCCCGCCTTGTCCGACACAAGGAATTCACAAGCACCGGCAATATCCTCTGGCTCCCCCATGCGGCCCATTAAAATATTATCGATGATGCCCTTCGTCCGCGGATGGTCAGGCGGATTATTCTTCATAAACATTTCCGTGGCGATAGGTCCGGGGGCCACAGTATTGACTGTGATGCCATACTTGCCTAGCTCCAAAGCCCACGATTTTGTCATGCCATGAACGCCAGCCTTGCTAGCGCTGTATATGCTTTGCCCGCCTTTACCATAAGCAGCGCGACTGCCGACGTTAACGATGCGGCCCCTACCCTTCTCCTTCATCGCAGGTATACAGGCCTGCGCGCAAAGAATGAGAGGGGCAAGATTAAGGTCAAACGTTTGTGTCAGCTGATCGGAATCAATTTCGCCCAAGTAGGCATGAAATCCACCACCAGCATTATTAATTAAATTATCAATCCGGTGCTCAGTTGTAATCTTGGAAAGAACGTCAACTGTAGCCTTGCGGTCCGTCAAATCAATCGCATGGAAAATACCTTTATAGCTATCATCCGGACGGCTTCGTGAAAGGCCAATAACCGTGTGGCCATCCGCCATCAAAGCGTCAGCGATGGCACGGCCGATGCCGCGACTAACGCCCGTGACCAGGGATGTATAGGTTCTCATATTCCCATCTCCGCTCAATTAGGTGCCAAGCCGACGGATAGGCCGCCACAAATATTGAGGGTCTGTCCAGTTATAAAACCAGCCTCGTCAGAAGCTAGGAAGGCGCAGGCACTGGCAATATCCTCAGGTTTCCCCAACCGCTTCATCAGGACACCATTGATGATTTTCTGCGTTGCCGGGTCATCGGCGTGATTGGAATTGCGAAACATCTCTGTTTCGATGGGGCCAGGGTTGATGCAATTGACGGTGATGCCATGCTGGCCAAGTTCCAAAGCCCAAGCACGTGTAAGGCCCGAGACAGCAGCTTTACTAGCGCCATAAATACTTTGGCGCGCTTTGCCTAGCGCTGCACGACTACCGATGTTAACGATTCGGCCGCGACTTTTACCTTTCATCGCTGGCAAAAAAGCCTGAACACACTGGATCATTGGGCGCACGTTGACATTTATCATTTGATCGAGAATTTCGAGATCAATTTCCTCAAGTGACGCGACAATCGACAAGCCAGCGTTGTTGATGACATTGTCGATACTGTGCCGTGACACAATCACTTCCAGCACTTGCTGCGTCTTATTCGCATCGGCTAGGTCGATGGAATAAAACTCCCCCTCGAAGGAATTATCAGGTGACGAGCGAGACAACCCGATAACCTTGTGCCCCTTAGCCACTAACGCGGCGGCAATAGCCTGTCCAATGCCGCGGCTAACGCCCGTCACAAGCGACGTATACTGAGTCATAAATAAAAGGCCTTCTTTATTCGAACACTCGTTTAGCGACCCGGTCCACGGCCAGCAATTGGCCAGACTGATTCGACCCGACCATCACGTATGCCGACAAAGTAGTCATGCATATTAACCGTCGGATCGCAATGGCCCGGCACCAACAGAACCTTTGAACCGATATGCAGGCCCGTGAAGCTTTTTGGGAGGCGGATCATACCATGCTCGTCTCCCTTAAAGACGTACTCAAGCCCCAGCATTTCCTGCACAAGCGGCGGGCCACTATCCATTGATATCGCCTTTAACCCAGCATCGACAACGGCCCGACTGCCACACGGCCTGCTCATGACTGTGGCATAGACGAACAGGCTTTGCTCAAAGCATCGACTTGGCAGACCGTCATCACCGAAGTTTCGTCCGTAGTCTGCATCCATAAAAACATAAGACCCAACTTGGATTTCGGTATAAACACCACTCACAATCTCTAACGGATAGGTCCCGGTTCCACCCCCCGTTACTGTGGGGCACGGTAGCCCCTCAGCCTGCAAGGCAGCGCGGGTCTGGTTGACCTTATCTACGATGCCATCAATAGCCCTGCAGCGTTCCTCAGGCGTGCGCATATGCTGGGCACTGCCATGATAGGCCTGCAAGCCGCCAAACTTCAGGCTGGGCAAGTCTTCTATCAATCGCGCCAGATCCGCCGCCGGCTTGCCCGCCGCGATACCGCAGCGTTCGGCACCAGCATCGATCTCGACGAGCACACGCAGCACAACGCCAAAACTCTGAGCGACAACACTCAGTTTCTCGACGTTTTCAGCATCGTCCGCACAGATACCGATACGGGCCTGGCGTGCCAGCGATGCAAGCCGCCGCAACTTTCCCTCGCTGACAACCTCATTGCATACTAGGACATCAGCAATGCCACCGTTGACTAAAGCCTCGGCTTCGTCGACCTTTTGCACGCAAATACCAACGGCACCGCGGGCCATCTGCTGCTGACCAATGACCGCGCACTTATGGGTCTTTCCATGAGGCCGCAGCGCCACGCCGCCGTCGCGTGCAGCCTGCGCCATGACGTCCATATTTTTCTCAAACAAAGATAGATCAATCACAAGAGCCGGTGTGTCCACATCCTCAAGCGACATTCCCGGCTCCGCGGGTGGGCGACTAGCATTCATTCCCTATATTCCTGAACTAAGTCGAGGCTTTGATGTCCCCGGCCCCCTAATACGTAAGCATTTATCTGCATCAGTATTCATTTTGGGGCAGTATCAGCAATGGCGAACTCACCCATAGGAATACCTTTATCACTCCTGTTTACCGTACCTCCGCATCTACAACCACAATCCGGATTCCAGCACCTTCATAGGCTATTAAGAAACATGCGACGGCTCTTGCAAACCAAGGCCCCTTGACCATAGCGGCCGTCCATGTGACTAGGTGGTTAGCAGAACATACGAGGATATTCGCGTCATGATCGATAACCCCGTCGTTACGCGCATCCGTAATGAAATCGAGCGTTCACCGGTCGTTGCATTTCTTAATGGTACGCCACTATGGCCGACATGCAGTGGTTCGGCCGCTATCGCCCACCACTTGAGCGGTCTTGGCATTGAGTTCAAAAGCCTCGACGTAACAACCGATCCAGAATTGAGAAAAGGGCTCAGGACATTCGCGAATCTCGATGAAATTCCCCAGGTCTATATTCAAGGCACCTTGCTGGGCGGCGGCGAAGCAATACGCGATCTTGCCGAAACTGGAGCACTAGCCAAGATTATGCAGGAAAAGGGGATTGCCACGAACCGATAGGTTTGCAGCGCCAACCTGCCGTATTTTCAAAATCAGGCCTTTTTCGCCGGTTTCGGTAGCAAAGGATGAACATATCCTGTGGCCAGGTCAATCCAACCTCCAAATACGGTGCCTCGGAAACCAAAATATCAGTCGTTGGATTCGCTGGTATGGAGGGCAAGAGCATGCAGCTCTCCCCCCATGCGCCCTTGCAATGCCTGGTAGACGATCTGATGCTGTTGAATGCGGTTCTTACCCTTGAACGCAGAGGAGACAACATGCGCGGCATAGTGATCGCCATCGCCAGCAAGATCCTCGATAGTGACCTTGGCATCCGGCAACGCATCCATGATCAACGCCTCGATTTCACCGGCCTTCATCGCCATGCGGGAGATTCCTTTCGTACTAAACAACGCCACCGAAGGTATGCACCGGCTACCAAAGCGTCAATGGGGCACACCAGAGGAAGAACTCCTAGCCTCAGGCACGCGGCTGATCGGCGATCACGGTGACCCGATGCATGTAACGTTCGCCCACGCCTTCGTAATCGACGATGGCGTGGTGCATTAGGGACCGATTGTCCCAGATCACTAGATCGCCAACCGCCCACCGATGGCGATAGAGAAATTCATGACGCGTGCTATGGGCATGAAGAAAATCAAGAATTGCCTTGCTCTCGGTAGCTTCAAAGCCAACCAAACCGGCCGTGAAGCCAGGATTGACGAACAGCGCCTTTTCCCCCGTTTCGGGATGCGTGGTGATAACCGGATGGATAAAGCGGTTAGCGCCATCGAAGTCCGTTTCGATAATCTGGTCCTTAGAATAGGTACCGCTACTCGCTGCAGCGACGGCAAAATCATGCACCGCCTCGAGACCATCCAAAACATTCTTCATTGCATCCGACAAGGAGGCGTAGGCCTGCTGCATATCCGCAAATAAAGTGTCGCCACCAACCGGCGGGATCTCGATGGCGTATAGCAGGCTCGCCTGCGCTGGATGTTTGCGAAATGACACATCCGAATGCCAGTAATTGCCAGCCTTTGATCTCCCCTGAGGTTCGCCGTCTTTGACCTTGTTGGAAACACGATAGACGGCGGGATTGCCGGGCATCAGGTAACGGTGGGTCGATTCCTGAAACATATCATCCTCGCCAAACAGCTTTCCGAATTGGCGCGCAAATTCAACATGGGAGTCCTGATCAAGTTTTTGATCTCGCACTACAACCAAGCCGTGGCTATCGTGCCAGCACTTGCGGAAATCCGCGAAGGCGTTGCCCCCCATCGGCTTGGTCAAATCGAGTCCAATAACCTCGGTGCCAAGATGTGGGGTCAGGCGGTTTACGGTAGCATCGAGCATCGAAATAGATCTCCCAGGGTCCCGGTAATAACCGGGGATGATTTTAATGCGGATACGGCCTTCTATCGAAGTGGCGAGTGCTGATCGTCTAGATATCTCAAGAGGTATAGGGGCAATATCTTACATTTGACGGCCTCATTACTTCACGCTAACGCACCGGAACGTTCACAGCCACCCCGCGTATCGTTTCTTAATCACAGCGGAATGCACCATCTTGGTCAAATCGATAATATCGAACCAAGGCAGATTTACTGCCTCCTGCACAGCTGAAGCGTAAGGCGCAAAGTTGATACCTTCGCAGACAATGGCACCAACATCCTGGTTGGATATAATGTGCTTGGTCACCAGCTCTACAACACCGCGCTCCACATCGACAGGATCGTAGTCCTCCACGATACCAGCGCAGTTATTATAAAATTCGGGGGTCGATTCAGCACCAATAAAGACAAGTGGCTCATTAGTGATCCCAGCCAGTGCCAAGTGATGGGGCGTGAGTTTTCTTGAGTCCAGAGTAAGGATCGCAACCTTTTTCCCTGCCGGCATCATGCGGGAAATCATCGGCACTTGCAGCAAGCTCGAACAAAATACTGGGATATTTACAGCTTCGATCAGCGGCTTCTGAATGGTTGTCAGGTATCCGCAGCTGGTGGTAATGGCCCGCACACCATCAGCTTCGAGTTCCTTGGCGGCGGCAATGAAGTCGTTCAAGGATGAATTATCGCCATCCATAATAATCTTCTGCACGGTGGCGCCTTTCACCACCTTTATGCGGACTGGGAAATCAAAGGTCGTCGCATTCCCTATATCACCGGGCATGCGGGCAAAGCGGGTTTCCAGCAGCAATATACCGATGGATTCGCCGTAGATAGTCCGTCCGCCTTTGAAGATAGTCATGGGCATCTCCTTTGATCAGCACAATTTTTCTTGATACTTAGGCACAAATTTTAAAAAATTAGCCACTGCGTAAGGCGGCATCATGGCGTCATAAAACTAGGAAACCAACCTTCGTGAGCATCCGTGAGATCGGAAAGCGCCACAGAGCCAGCACCGTCGATAATGATCGCTTTCCCGCCCGTCATACCTATCTGGACAGCAGGAACGCCATCGGCCGCAGCGCGCGACAAAACTACAGAAGCATCTTTTGTAGTAACCAGATAACGAGCCTGATCTTCCCCATATAACCATGCATGCGATGGCATACCTGCATCGTCGGGCACAGAGAGTGTAGCTCCGATAGCAGCGGGCATAGCCATTTCAGCGACGGCGACGGCAATACCGCCGTCGGAAATATCATGGCATGCGGTCACAAGACCAGAATGAATGATCGAGCGCACCAGATCGCCATTGCGCTTCTCGGCCGACAGGTTAATAGGCGGCGGTGGGCCATCGCCCCTGCCCTCGATAATGCGCAGATACGAACTGCAACCCAGATGGCCGGCGGTGTCACCAATAAGTACGATCGACTCACCTGCAACCTTAAATGGTAGGGTTACAATACAGTCGAGGTCATCGATCAGGCCAACTGCACCAATCACTGGAGTCGGCAGTATGGCCCGGCCCTCTGTCTCGTTGTAAAGGGAGACGTTGCCGGAAACGACAGGGAAGTCGAGCGCACGGCAGGCTGCCCCCATCCCCGTTACGCAACCGACAATCTGTCCCATGATCTCAGGCTTCTGGGGGTTACCAAAGTTAAGGTTATCGGTAACCGCTAACGGTCGTGCGCCAACTGCTGTCAGGTTGCGCCACGCCTCCACCACAGCCTGAGCGCCACCGGTTTCAGGATGGGCTTGGCAATAATGTGGATTGCAGTCGCTGCTAATAGCGAGACCACGGTTGGAACCATGAATTCGGACGACGGCAGCATCTCCTCCGGGGCGAACCACGGTATCGGCCATGACCATGTGGTCGTATTGTTCCCATACCCAGCGCTTCGAACAGAGATTTGGCGAGCCAACCAGTTCCATCAATGGCACCAACGGATCGGTAGGTGCCACAATAGAAGCAAGGTCGAGGGGAGCAGGAGCCTTAGTCAGTGTCCACGGTCGGTCATATTCAGGTGCTGCCTCAGCAAGTGGATCGATAGGAAGATCAGCAACCACCACGCCATCCATATACAAAATCATTCGCTTTGTATCGGTGGTACGGCCAATAACGGAAACGTCGAGATCCCATTTCTCGAAAATTTTCCTGACCTCGTCCTCCCGCCCCGGCTTGAGCACCATCAGCATGCGTTCCTGAGATTCTGACAGCATAATCTCGTAGGGGGTCATGCTTTGCTCCCGCGTCGGCACCGAATTCAGGTTCATGTCAATACCGACGCCCCCCTTCGAAGCCATCTCGAAGGATGAAGAGGTCAGGCCCGCTGCCCCCATGTCCTGGATGGCGACGATCGCATCCGTGGCCATCAGTTCCAGGCAAGCTTCTAGAAGCAGTTTTTCGGTGAAGGGGTCACCGACCTGAACAGTGGGACGTTTGGACTCCGAGTTAGCATCGAATTCTGCCGAAGCCATTGTTGCGCCGTGAATACCATCGCGTCCGGTCTTGGAACCGACATAAACCAGCGGGAGACCAACCCCGGCAGCGGCCGAATAAAAGATACGGTCCACAGATGCGATGCCAACGGTCATGGCATTGACCAAAATATTTCCATCGTAGGCAGCGTCAAACTGACATTCACCGCCAACGGTTGGCACCCCGATACAATTTCCGTAACCGCCGATACCAGCGACCACACCGGATACTAGATGGCGTGTCATTTCGTGTTTGGGCCGGCCAAAGCGTAGCGCGTTGAGATTAGCAATAGGCCGCGCGCCCATGGTGAACACGTCGCGCAATATGCCGCCAACACCCGTCGCCGCGCCTTGATAAGGTTCGATAAACGAAGGGTGATTATGGCTCTCCATCTTAAAGACCGCCGCCAGCCCGCCGCCGATATCGACGACGCCAGCGTTCTCCCCTGGTCCCTGGATAACCCACGGCGCACTGGTCGGCAGCGTCTTTAGCCACTTTTTTGAAGACTTGTAGGAGCAATGCTCGCTCCACATCGCTGAAAAGATGCCAAGCTCGGTAAAATTAGGCTCACGATTGAGGATGCGCAGGACGGCTTGCCATTCGTCCGGCGCTATACCGTGCTCTTCCGCCATCTCAACCGTTATGCGGGGTTCGGTCATGTCGTTTCCAAGGCAGCAAGAGCGTCAAACATGACCCGGCCATCATCGCCACCCAGCCGGCTATCGGCTAGTCGTTCGGGGTGCGGCATCAAGCCGAGTACCGTCCGCGATTCACTCAGCACACCAGCTATGTCATTCATGCTGCCATTGGGATTTGCACCCACGGACCGGCACCCCTCAGAGTCGACGTAGCGGAAGGCAACGCGACCTTCTCCTTCGAGGCGGTCTAGAATTTCAGTATCGGCAAAATAGTTGCCATCCCCATGAGCAACGGGCAATCGCACAACGTTGCCTTCAGTGTAGCCGAGGGTAAATGCGCTGTCGGTCGTTTCTACTTTCAGGAATACGTCTCGGCAAACGAAGCGCAGCCCCGCGTTTGGCATCAACACGCCAGGTAACAAGCCGCATTCGGTAAGAACCTGAAAACCATTACAAATTCCGAGCACCGGCACGCCTCGTTTGGCACTCGCAACGACAGCGGCCAGCACGGGTGAGCGTGCCGCCATGGCCCCTGAGCGTAGGTAATCTCCGTAGCTGAATCCGCCTGGCAATACGATCAAGTCAAGAGCAGGCAATACGGCATCCTTATGCCAGACCATTTTAGGTGGCCGCCCCGACGCCTGTTCCAGGGCGACAGCAACGTCACGGTCGCAATTAGAACCAGGGAAAACGATGACAGCAGCGCGCATGGTTTAGCCGATCACGCAAGCATTATGGTGGCGGCATGACCTCACCTATCGATCTCAATTTCGTAGCTTTCGATAACGGTATTGGCGAGCAGCTTGCGGCACATATCATCAACGGCGGTACGAACCTTATCAGGATTGGTTTCGGCAAGCTCAATATCAATGACCTTGCCCTGGCGGACCTCACCGACGCCATCGAATCCCATTGCGCCAAGAGCATGCCCAATAGCCTTACCCTGCGGATCAAGAACCCCGATCTTGAGCGTTACGTGTATTCGGGCCTTCATGTGCTGACGAGCCCTATTGCATTACCGCCGGACCCTGCAGGTCCCGGGGGCCGCCTTCCGGCAGAATTCCAAGACGGCGCGCCACTTCCTGATAACCCTCGGCAACGTCACCGAGATCACGACGGAAGCGATCCTTATCCATCTTCTCATTAGTTTTAATATCCCACAGACGGCATGAATCGGGGCTGATCTCGTCAGCCAAGACGGTCCGCACCTGCTCATTCTCCCAAAGGCGGCCATACTCCAGCTTGAAATCGACAAGCCGGATCCCAACACCAAGGAATAGACCAACCAAGAAATCATTAATGCGCAAGGACAGAGACATAATTTCATCCAAATCCTGTGGCGTCGCCCAGCCAAACGCAGTGATATGCTCTTCGCTGATCATCGGATCACCGAGATCATCCGACTTGTAATAGTACTCGACGATGGATCGCGGCAGCGGCGTGCCCTCAGTCATGTTAAAGCGTTTAGCCAAGCTACCGGCGGCAATATTGCGGACGACCACCTCAAGTGGAATAATTTCCACTTCGCGGATCAACTGTTCGCGCATATTGAGACGACGGACAAAATGTGTGGGAATACCTATCTCACCCAAGCGCACCATCAGGTACTCTGAGATACGGTTGTTCAACACACCCTTGCCGGTGATGATCCCGTGCTTTTTGTTATTGAAGGCGGTGGCGTCGTCCTTAAAGTACTGGACGAGCGTGCCAGGCTCAGGCCCCTCGAACAGAACCTTCGCCTTGCCCTCATAGATGCGCCTGCGTCTCGCCATATGGGCACTCCCGGATCGGTGGCGTCCGGAATAGGAACGAGCGGCCTCCCTATCCGTACCCCGGAGGCACCACAAATGGGTGCCAAAGACCACTCTTAACCCCCATATAGCAGCCGCTCACAGTCAAAACAACGGCAGGCGGGTCAACAATTAGCCTAAGGTCACATCCTTCCAAGGGGCTGATCCTGGCCGTCCTGAACAAAAACGCCAGATAGGGCGGATTCCAGGCCTTTCCGGCCCAGGAAAGGCCATTAGAGAGGATGAAATGGTGCCAAATCCAACGTCACCACCGACGCTCATAGCTCCGGAAGGATCCGCACCGTGTTCCAATTCACGGCTCGCCAGAAGGGTCTCCCAGGCAAACCAGTCGTCCGATTCGGGGTCAGGCGGCGGCGCAGCTTGAAATCGCGGCAGATGAAAGCGAATACGCGGTAAAAAGGTATCGTTGAGGCCCCAGGCCGTAAGCATGGACAAACCGATCGGAATTGGGAAAATCTCCACGGGGCACCCTTCCGGCTTGCCAGCCTCACCTCCAACCGAGCGTAGCCAGAAAGCTGTATGGGCATCGGCA
>CAUZNJ010000034.1:0-12498 GCA_963580965.1 Alphaproteobacteria bacterium
CAAGACAGCACATCTGGCTGAGGCATTTGGCATGAATTATGAAATCCATCACGGCGGCAATTCGCTCAATAATTGGGCCAATTTACATGCCATCCTGGCGATCAAAAATACCACCTATTTCGAGGTTCTATTGCCCGCGGGAGCGCAGAAGTACGGCATCCTCAATGACCTGACGCCAGATAAAGACGGCATGCTTCAGGCTCCAACGGAACCAGGCCTGGGCGCAAACATCGATTTCGATTTGATCAAAGCGAAGATGGTAGCGGTTTTGCGATAAGTAATATTTTGGCCGGTATGTTGGTTACCTATTGCTAATCTTAGGTCTGACTATCTGCTGCTGAACCAGGCAGGCTCTACCAAGCCTTTGATGACCGAGTAAGTTGAGATTGATAGCCCGCGCAGACGCTGTTCTTGAGCCCAAGTATCAGTCTTAGTAAAAATACGAAAAGCATTCTGCATTCGCCTCTCCAAAATTAGAAAGCCCCGGCGTATAGCCAGGGCTTTCCTTCTACATCTTGGCGATGCCTTTAATCGCTATGTCCTTAGCCAGACATGCCGCCCGACATCTCCTCAGTCGCCTCGTCCTTAAGTTCCTCCGGAAGGACCAGATTCAATCCGATAGCCAAGAATGCCGCCGGCAGCAGACCCGAAGACAACAATACCCTAATGGTGTCGGGAACATGCTGAAGCGCGCCTGCCTCGAGCTGTAAACCTAAACCGACGGATAACGATATGGCAAAGATCACCATGTTACGCCGATTCCAATTGACGCCCGAAAGGATGGATACACCAGCAGCGCAGACCATGCCGAACATGACAATGACACCGCCGCCCAGAACCTCAATCGGAACGGTCGAAATAACCGCGCCGACCTTGGGGACAAGACCCGCAATAACCAGGAAGATCGCACCGAAAGTTACGACGTGACGGCTCATGACGCCGGTCATTGCCACTAGGCCAACGTTTTGACTGAATGATGTATTTGGTAATCCGCCAAATATACCAGCGACTGCCGTACCCAAACCATCCGCATAGGTCGCACCCGTTATTTCCGCATCAGTCGCTTCTCGGCCAGCACCACCCTTCGTGATACCGGATACATCGCCGACGGTTTCAACAGCCGATACGAAGGCCATTAAACAAAAACCGATGATTGCCGCAAAGCTGAATTCAAAGCCGAAGTGAAATGGATCCGGAATGGCAAACACGGCGGCCTGAGCGATATTGCCAAAGCTGACCATGCCAAAGGCCATAGCAACGAGATAGCCTACAATGAGGCCGATGAGTACGGCCGCAACTGACCACATGCCCCGGGCAAAAAACTTTAGGCCAAGGGTGGCAGCAACAACACTCAGCGCCACCGTCCAGTTCTGCAAGCTACCGTATTCTGGCGTGCCAATGGCCGGAACGCCACCCGCTGCATATTGAATGCCAACCTTGACCAAGGCGAGGCCAATCATCAGCACGACAAGCCCTGTAACAAGAGGCGGCAGGGCAAAGCGAATCTTGCCGATAAACGTGCCCAGCAGGGCATGAAATAAACCGCCGACAAGCACTCCGCCGAATAGGGCTGGCATTGCCTCCAGACCCCTACCAGCGACTAAGGGAATCATGATAGGCAAGAACGCAAAGCTGGTGCCCTGCACAACCGGAAGCTTGGAACCCACTGGCCCCATACCAATAGTCTGTATAAGAGTAGCTATGCCCGCGAAGAAGATCGACATCTGGATCATGTAGATCAATTCGGGGAAGTGTGGTGAATTCGAACCAAAGCCAAAACCAGCCGCGCCAGCAATAATAATCGCCGGGGTCACGTTTGAAACAAACATCGCTAAGACATGCTGAATGCCCAGCGGAATGGCTTGCGCCAAAGGTGGCGTATAGTTTGGATCACAAAGTTGCTGCGGTGTCCCGATTCTTGAAGAAGCTACCATTATTCACCTCCCTGATTATATAAAAGTAAGCATGGCCAATTTTTTAGTTATTTATTAAAAATACGATGCGGCACATTTTAAATGAATGCAAACATACTTCACACCATAACATTTTTTCATTGGCGGTGGTATGCGGCCTCTTCAAAAACTTGGTTTAGTCACAAACGGTGTCAGCTGTAGCTCATGCGTCCAGCAGGACCTATCTTGTGTATGAAGATAGTAGAACGCCTCGGCAATCTTAACCGGGTTGATGACAGCATCCGGCTCCTTTTTAGCCCTCGGCAGGAGGCGGGTTCCTGGTGAATCGATGAGCCCATCAACCACCACATTAGCTACATGCACTCCATGCTCGGAGTATTCCTCAGTAAGCACCTGCGCCAACGTTCGCATCATGGCGCGTGGGTAATACAGCGACTGCCCTGTCTGTCGCTTACGCCCTCGCAGTGACATTGCATTATTAGTAAAGAAAAATGACCCTGACCCAAGCCTACGCATCGCCGGGAGCACTTCCTTTGCAACCAAGAAGGGGCCGCGACAAGCAATATGCTGTGTAGTTTCGAACATCTCCAACGGGATGTGTTCGAGCAGTTCTTGCTCTTGCGGCAGGTCGCGGCCCTCCAGGTATCCAGCGTTATAAACCAATACATGCGGATCTCCAGCCTCGCGACGAATCGTGGCAAAAGCCGAAGCAATGGAGCCGGCAGATGTCAGGTCCAACTCGACGACCATGCAGACGCCGCCTTGATCCCGTATGGCTGCAGCCAGTGGCGCTGCATTGGCTTCCGCGCGGGTCGTCAGCACAGTGAAAAAATCTTCGTGTGAAAATTTCTGGGCAATGGCGCCACCAACACCCCATCGCACCCCGACCGGTAAGTAGCTATCATCCAGAGCATGGCCGTGCGCTAGCTTAGTATTATGGCCGTCCGACTGCCACTTCGACGTGGCGCCAATTATCACGGCAACTTTCTTTCCAGGCGTATTTAGGAGGCAGCTATCGGACATATCGAACCCCGTCATTAACTATTTCCCCGCAGGCTTAGCCTTCAGGACGCCACCTGAAACTCCCACTAAGTGCACAATAGGCTAGCTCTAGCAAAGCGCTACTTCGTAAAGGCAAGAGGCACTTAACATGACAAATAAAATCTTAAAACTATGATGTTGGTTTGGATACAACGACCCAGGCAATACGGCATGTTGATGTTATACTAGAAAAGGGTATCCAGATTGCTACGATATGCTTATCACACAGAGCGGCATGACCGGCGCGGCCATCCATAGAAATTTTCTGATAACGTTAAGCAAAAAGCAGCTGTACGAGGAGAAATAACCCGATATGGATAGACGAATCATAGGTGGAATAGGCGGATTAGACGTCTCTCTCGTCGGCCTTGGATGCAATGCATTCGGTGGTCGTGTCGATGAATCTGGAACACATGCCGTCATCAACGCGGCCATCGAAGCCGGAATCGATTTTATCGATACAGCGGAAATCTACGGCGACGGCAATTCTGAAATGTTTATAGGAAGCGGCCTAAAGGGAAAGCGTGACCAAGTATTTCTAGCAACCAAGTTTGGCTTCAATAATTCCCACTTGCCCGGCAAAAATCGTGGTGCGCCAGAGAATATTAATTTCGCAATCGATCAAAGCCTGCGCAAATTACAAACCGACCGGATCGACCTATACCAGCTGCATCGGCCCGATCCGGAAACTCCAGTCGCCGAGACCATTGGCGCGTTAGACGATCTCGTAACAATCGGCAAAATCCGCTACTATGGATGTTCCTATTTTTCCGGTGCTGAAATGCAGAAAGCCAACGAAGCTGCAAAACGCACAGGGAAAAAAGGATTCGTCACCGCCCAAAATGCCTGGAATATTCTTGAACGCGACATCGAGGCGGACCTTATTCCGGTTTGCACCGCCAGCGGCATCTCCCTGTTGCCCTATTTCCCAATTGCCAGAGGACTTCTTACGGGGAAGTACAAACGAGGGATTGATGCGCCAACCGGCAGCAGACTAGCGGGTAACGCGGACCTCCCCAAAGCTGATTTTGACCTTTTGGAGCGGTTAGAAGGGTACGCCGGCGATAACGGCTATGACCTCTTGACTCTGGCAATTTCCTGGCTCGCAGCCCAGCCGTGTATGGGCAGCATCATCTCCGGAGCCTCCCGCCCGGAACAAATGGCCGCCAATGCTGCCGCCGCACGATGGAAAATGACATCGAAGAACCTAAAAGAGCTTGATGAAATTTTAGCCCTATAGAGCAAAACGGCTATTTCTTTTCCGCCCCGGCGTTCTCCATCAACTGCTCTAACACTTCGTAAGGCTGCGCGCCGACAACGCCGGCGCCACCGGCGACATATGTTGGCACACCGGAAACGCCCATTTGACGAGATTTAGTCCAATCTTCGTCTACGGCTGTTTCGTACCGACGTTCCTCCAAAACCTTACGGGATTCGCTGCCGTCTAGGCCAGCGCTCTCGGCAAGCTCGACAAGCACATCGATATTGCCAATATTTTTGTTTTCAACAAAATAGGCCTGATAGATTTTTTTGTGCATTGTATCGCCGCCTACCTGGGTGTCTGCCCAAGTGCCAAGTTCTTGCGCAAGGCGGCTATTAAAGGTGTTAACGCGGGTGCCATAGGGCAGACCTTCCTGCTTCATTCGCACCTTCATGGCCACGTTCATGCCTTCAATATCTTTGCTTGGTCCGAACATCGCAGCCAATGTGATGCCTTCTGCAGGGGTATCTGGGTGCAGCGGAAAGTGGACCATTTTGACTTTAACGTTGTAGTTTTCTAGGAGTTTTTCAACACGGACCGTGCTGAGATAACACCAAGGTCAGACGTAATCAGTAAATAATTCTAAAATAATGGGTTCAGCCATTTGGCAAGCTCCTATTCAAAATTCTATCTATATATTATTGGCTTATTACCGCGAAGCAAATACCAAGAGTTTTACAATCGCTTGGCCTTCCGGTGGGTCGAAGTTAGCATTGTATCTCCAGTTACGCCCTCACGCCTGAACGGCCCGATAAAAGACAGGAATCCTACCGATGAAATTTGCAGCCTTCGACTGGAACGGATCATGCCATGTCGGCCGCATAAACGACGATGGGACTGCCATCGACCGTTTTGAAATCCCCGCCGAACAGGTTGTCGAGGCGGGCGTCGCGGCGTTGATCGGTGTCACCCTGCCAGCCGTCAGCCAAACGATCGCTTTTAGCAATGTGACCCTACGGGCACCAATCCCCAGGCCAAGGCGAAATATCTTTTGCGTCGGCAAGAACTATTATGATCATGCTCACGAATTCGCCAATTCCGGTTTTGATAGCTCTGCGGCCCAAAGCGTAGTGCCTAAGAATCCTATTATCTTTTCTAAGGTACCCGAGTCCGTCATTGCACCGGGCACGCCTATTAATTTAGACCCATCTGTCTCAACATCGGTCGATTACGAGGTTGAATTGGCCGTTATCATTGGGATGACGGGCCGCAACATCGCGACGGAAGACGCGATGGCTCACGTCTGGGGCTATACAATTATTAACGATGTCACCGCGCGCGATTTGCAAGGCCAACACAGCCAATGGCTGATTGGAAAGTCACAGGATAGTTTCTGCCCGATGGGGCCATGGGCGATAACCGCCGATTCTATCGACCTTGCTAATACAACGGTCAAATGCTGGATCAACGACGACCTACGCCAGGACTCGAACACTGGCCTACTGATCTTCGACGTGCCAACAATCATCGCCGCGCTGTCGAACGGTATCACGCTGTTCCCCGGCGACGTCATCGCCACAGGAACGCCGGCCGGCGTCGGGCTAGGATTCAAGCCACCAAAATTTTTGAAAGACGGCGACATCGTTCACCAAGAGATCGCCGGGATCGGCGTTCTAGAAAACCGCGTCGAGCAGATCTAACCGATAGATTAAGACCGGAATGAGACCTCAGCAGCCGCCAACGCCGTGATAATGCGGATGATTATAGCCATCCATGATAAAGGGATTTTTTTAACGCATAGGGGACTGCCTGAAAGAAATCTATGAATTCCGCAGACTATACCTACTCTGGTTTATGGCCCTTCACCGTCAGCCGGTAGAACTTACGCAGTTGACTATGGTCAAAATCGATACCGGCTTTGTGCAAGGCAGAACGATTATCCCAGATGAGAAAATCACCCATTCGCCATGTGTGGGTATAGCTATTGTCGGGCTGAATGATTTGGACTAGCAGGTCCTCAAAAAAATCCTGAGTTTCTTCCGGGGTCATTCCGACAATATTCTCAGTCTTTTTCGCCTGGAAATACAGCGCCTTGCTGCCATGATCCGGATGGGTAAGAACCAGGGGCTGAATGGCCGTATGTTGCACGCCACCGCGCTTCATACCGTCCTTCACGATCGCCTTGGCGCCGCGGGCCGCACTGCTGGCCAGGACGTTGACGGTTCGCATCTTATCGATATCTTTCTTCCTTGCATCAGGCAACCGGTCATAGGCTATCCGCATATTTGCAAACGACGTACCCCCACCCGACGACGGCAGATTAAGTGGATACATTGAGGTGTACTTGGGCGGAATTTCGAAATGGGTATGGTCGGTATGCCATTCCGGCACGCCAAGGTCGATACGCCCGTCATAACCCGCCAATTTATTAGATAATTGCCTAATTTTAGGATGGCCTTCGATGCCATAAATTTCGTGCTGATCCTGGTCCATTAGATCACCAAATAGGGCGCCCGCCGCTTCATATTTTTCGGGTGTATCCAAGTTCTGATCGCGGAAGACGAGAAATATATGCTCGTGCAGAGCGTCTATCAGAGTCTCCATCGGCGACGCAGGGACCAGCTGCGTCAGATCGATGCCAGTAACCTCGGCGCCGATGTTGGGGGAAAGTTTGTTAATGGTCAGTGCGGGTTTAACCTCGGTGGTGGTGGTCATGGACAATCTCCTCTCATGGGTCAACGCGGGACTCAACAGGCGTCCCAGCGGACGCGGCACCAAACACCCTTGGGAAGGATAACAGTACGGTCAGTATAACACAAAGTGACCTACTGTTTGATGTCAGCATGAATTTCCGGGTGGCCTGCTTGAGAATCCTCCCATGCTGTCGCAAAATTGATAAGGTTCGTGATGAGGCACGCATATAAATATAGATGAGGCAAACGAACATGGTAAACCTACCCCTACTTGAAGTTCCAGACGTCGATTATGGCGCACAAGAGGGAGCGATGGTGCGCTACCGCGCATCGGGCACCGAACGCGCCCTAGCAATGGATAATCGCGGCCCCCTGGGAATTGCCGCAGACGGAACGGTCGATCCGGTGATTATGGAATCCTATTCCCGTCACGGTTTCTATGTTCTCAAGAATGTCTTGAAGCCAAAAGAATTGGCGGATATTGAGCTCGACGTAGCGGATATGCTGGAACGCGCGCCGATTACTCTGGGCGCCGCCGTTGACCGGCATGGCCGACCAGCACTAGGCGCTGATGGTAAGGCGCGCACCGTAACCATGGTTAAACCACTGTTAGACCCGCTAGGAGGCACCTCAGCAAATAACGGACGCCATCCAGCCAAAATGCTCGAGCCAGAAATTCCCGCTGGGACGCCTGATTATGTGATGCAAGTAGTGCTAGGAAATTTGCAGTTCTCCGAGGCTTGTTTGCGGTTGTATGGACATCCGCAACTTCTGGCCCTCGCCGCGGCGGTCAATGGGGAAGATTTTACCCCCTTCAATGAAGCAGTATGGATCAAGCACCCGCGCCTCGGCGGTTCCGTTGCGTGGCATCAGGATGGCTTTACCCACTGGAATAGCGCTACGTTTGACGAAGGCACACACGGCTTTAACTTCATGGCGCAGCTTTATGGCTGCAATGCAGCCAACGGACTATGGATCGTTCCGGGCTCGCATCACGGCCGGGTAGATATCAAGGAGATGGTAGCCCGCGCAGGCAGTGACCGGCTACACGAAGCCGTACCGTTAGTATGCGATCCGGGCGACGTTGCAATTTTGAACCGTCAGGCCGTCCACGGCTCATTCGCCAACACCAGCCCAAAGGTAAGAGTGACACTAAATATGGGTTTCCACCGCCGCACCTCTGTTCTTGGCGTGAAGGGCGGCGGTATCCATAATCCGGTGCGGGTTTATGATGCTAAACAAATTCAGCACCGGGCGCGAATGATTATGTATGGCATCGATGCCCGCCGGCAGCGTTTCCCCGAGGAAACGCCATTCGTCTACCAGCCGTTAGCCGACGCAGCTGATACATTTCGATGGAACCTGGATGCTCAGGTGTCCATCAAGGACTATAATCTTGATGATCTGGGGATATAAAAACGACCTTCAAGAGCCAACCTGGCTAACTTCATGTTATCCTTTTTGAAGACCCTAGCATTACATTCACCATTTAGGATGCATTGTAGACAGCAAGAAATACGACGACGCGATTGATTATGCCAACTGATAGCCTGGGTGCCTTGTCCGTCATACATTGTGCCTATTATCCATTGTAGAAACATCTAATTTAGAATCAACGAAAGCGATTTCTGGCCCCCATGAAACACGCGCCCTACCCTATCTTCACACAGGCCACTCCGATCTATACTTCGGTTGATGTTTGCTGAAGGAAAGGATCCACAAGTCACCAAGATCCAATGGACCGAGGACGAGAGCCGCACCCACGGTACACTCCTTTGGTGACGCAACCTGTACTGTTCAACATGCAATGGGACGACAAACGCTTTGAGCGGGCCGGGCAGTTTGATCTATTTGATCGGATTGGCTCAATTAACAAGAGACTGTGCGTCTACCCGGACAGCATCTGGACAATGGTCCGAATGCCATTAGTACATAGGCAGATTTTTTGGAGCGTTATTTATAGTTACCTTAGTACGGGCGCTCGCCACGGATCAGAGAGCGATACAACAAGCGGTGCTGGGTCAGGTCTTCTGGATTGTAATCATAATTAGCCTTGTGCATGGCCGAACGGTTGTCCCAAATTAGCATGTCGCCTAGTTTCCATTCATGGGAATAAATGAACTCATCCCGCAGCGCTTGTTCAAGCACAACCTTGAGAAGCGCCTGTGATTCTTCTGGATCCATTCCAACAATGCATTCCGTCTTGTGCGGGTGAAAATATAAAGCCTTCGTGCCGGTATCCACATTGGTCCGCACCAAAGGTTGAAGAACAGGGTCTGGATTAACTTTTTGCTGAGCATCAACGCGGTCGCCATTTAGGTAATTAGAAGCACTACCGGCGATGACGTTTTCGGTTTTTAGGCCATCGATCTGCATCTTCATGGCATCGGGAAGGCCTTCGTAGCCGGCACGCATGTTGGCGATGCTGGTGCCGCCACCGCCCTTGCTAGGAAGTTCAACGGCATACAGGGTTGTAAATTTAGGCGGACGTTCTTCGTTAGTGTGATCAGTATGCCAGCGTGGACCGACCTTGACGACGGAGCCATCCTTGTTGCGATGACGGCTCGATACAGAGTGAACAAAGGGTACATCAGCCAATGCATATTCGCTAAAGTTACGCTCCATCGGCTCACCAAATAAAGTTGCAGCGATAAGAAACTGTTCAGCCGTGAACGACTGGTCTCGAATGACTAGGACAATGTGTTGTACCAAAACATCATGCAGTTTCTGTTTGGTTTCGGCGTCGACAGGCTGGGTTAGGTCAACGCCGCTCACCTCGGCTCCGATATGATCCGAGATCTTCGTGACGGTCATCTTCTGCTTGGCAGCTATGACGTTCATCTACACTCCTCCTGTCGGTTAACCGTGATGGAAAACCGTTTAACTGGCAACCAGGAAGCTCTGCTTAGCCATTTCCAGGCCAATGACATTGAATGAAGCTTTTGCGGGTTAATAAATGTTATGGTAATGCCGAAATTTTAGGACCAGCCCGCTAAAATCGATATTTTAAAAATTATTCAGGGGAAAAATAATGGTCGATGCCGCTTGGGCTGCTTCTATATTGGTAGAATCACATCTCAAAAACGAACTTCTCGACGACCTGCCCGCCGACTGTAAAGCCACGTCGGTAGAGGAGGCGCTAGAAATTCAGATAGCGATACTCAATCACCCGGATGTCCAACATGTCGGCTGGAAAGTGGCGTTAACAAATAAGGCTGGGCAAATAAATGCTGGTGTCACGGAACCCTCCTATGGTCCACTGTTCGAGCAATTTATCCATCAATCCGGACACGCCTTCGCCAATGGAGCGGCCTGTCTTGGCGGCATTGAATGTGAATTCGCAGTACGCTTAGGAAAGGATTTGCCAGCCTCTGGCGCGCCATACACAATGGAACAAGGCGCCGACGCCATCGCCACTATGCATCCCGCCATAGAAATCACCGGAATGCGTTTCAAGACTCGGCCGACGCTAGGCCGCCCTGGGTCGACCATGGATTTTTCAGGCAACTTCGCCTGTATCTTTGGTGAGGGCCGCTCCGATTGGCACACCTTTGATCTACCAAACCATGGCGTCAAACATATTGTCGACGGTACGGTGGTGGCGAAGTCCACCGGCGCGTTCGTGCTCGGTAACCCGCTCAACTCGATCTGCTGGCTAGCAAACAAGCTAGCAACGCGAGGCATGTCGCTGAAAGCCGGAGATTGGATTATCACCGGTGCAGCAACCGGCCCGATCCCAGTAGACCCAGGAGCCGAAGTGGTCGCAGACTTTGGTGAACTAGGCCAAGTTAAAAGCACAATGCCACAAAAATAATACTTATGGGGAGCACTTAGTAACGAATATTTTAGCTCTAGATATATTAGCCATCTATCTGCGACAGATATTTGATACCGCACGGTTAACATTGGCTGGAGGGTTTTCCCTTTTCACGGGTGCCTCCGGCGGCCCCTTAATGGGAGGCTAGCCCCATATGAATTTATCTATTCTACCACGTTGACCAAAAAACACTCCCGTCAAGAGGAAGAAAGTCTATGTTCAAGCCAACTCCACACACAATGCGCCGCGCATTTCAGGAGAATCGCAAAATATTTGGTGTCTTTCTATCTGGACCCAGCCCAGAGATTATCGAGATAGCCAGCACCCTAAAAGATATCGAGTATTTCTACGTCGATGGCGAGCATGGCATGTTCGACCTTCAAGAAGTTGAGGCCTGCGTCCGCGCCGCCGAGGCGGTAGATTTGCCGGTCATCGCCCGCGCGCCAGACCATATGCCTGAGACCATCCAGCGTTATCTCGACCGCGGCGTGCGTGCCATCGTTGCTTCGCATATGTCAGATGTCGCAACCGCCGAGCGGGTTGCCAAGGCGTGCCGCTATTTTCCCCGAGGTACCCGCTCTTTTGGATCGGCGCGGGCCAACCGTTATGGCTTCTACGAAGGCGAAAGGGCAGCACATATGAAAGCACTCGACGATGACATGCTCGTCTGTGCCACTATTGAGGACATCGAGGGCGTTAAGAATCTCGACGCGCTGTTGAAGGTTGACGGCATCGACGCCTGGAGCATTGGCCCCAGTGACCTTTCAATGTCTTTAGGTTATCCGGGCGAGTTCAATCATCCCAAGGTAAAAAAGGTCTTTGATGAGGTCTATGCCAAGATCGATGCATCCAACAAATTTAACCGAGACAAGTACATGGTATCGATCCGCGACAAGATAGCCCTGCGAGATGGTCTAAAGGCCGCCATCGAAGCCAGCTGATCGAGCCCTGCATAGATGACGCTAACTGCGATTTTCTTACGGTTGTAAATAATTCTAAATGTTCGGCAGAAATTTTAATCTAACCTATTTGAGGGTCAGCCGGCTCGATACCCATAGTACTTTAGGAGCTGTTATGAACAATGGCCTTCGACCACACATCCTAATGACCGCGGCTATGCCACCCGTTGCGGCTTTCGACGAGCGGTTCACTGTTCATCGGTTATGGGAATTACCGAACCTCGAAACTTTTTTGGCTGAATTCGGCGAGCACGTTTCCGGTCTTGCTGCCGGACCTCGATATATGGTTGAATCCAAGTTATTGGAGCGCCTACCAAAGCTGAAAATCATCGCCAACTATGGCGCAGGGTACGACAAGATAGATATAGACACGGCGCATCGTCTTGGTGTTACCGTAACCCATACACCAGACATTCTGACTGAGGAATGCGCTGATACTGCTATCGGCCTTCTCATCTCGACGGTCCGGCGATTCCGTCAAGCAGAAGATTATCTACGGGCTGGCCACTGGGTTGATAACACTAGCCGCATGCCACCATCGACAACCTCGTTGCGCGGCCGGAGCATCGGCATCGTCGGCTTAGGACGCATAGGCAAGGCTATTGCCCGCCGCTGCACGGCCATGGCGCTCGACGTCTCATATTGGGGACGCACCAAACAGGCGAACCTTCCTTACACGTATCATAATTCACTGGTCGACCTGGCAACAGCCGTCGATACACTCATCGTTGCCCTCCCCGGCGGCAGCGGCACCAGGGCAGTAGTCAACAAAGCCGTAATTGCTGCACTTGGCCCCACCGGGGTGTTCGTCAATGTTGGCCGTGGCACCACCGTCGACGAGCCAGCGCTAATCGATGCATTGCGCTACCGACGC
>CAUZNJ010000035.1:0-12349 GCA_963580965.1 Alphaproteobacteria bacterium
CCCACACGTTTCTACGCCACTTCACTAAGTCGTTACTATGGATACCAACCTCTCCATCACGCCATGTGAGCTTGACATCCGCTACCGTGCTCCCACATGTGACGCAATGAAACGGCCACCCGGGGTATCCGGAAACGCAAACGATCGACGGAATCAGTGAACATGGATGCCGCCACAACTGAAAAGTCTTTGATTACCACAGAAAGAGCCTCTCTTGCCGGGCGCCCTGCAAGAGAGGAGGCAGAGCAAGCCGTGAGGACTCTGATCCGCTGGGCCGGTGATGATCCAAGCCGCGAGGGTCTTCTTGATACGCCCAAACGAGTGGTTTGCGCCTATGAAGAGTTCTTTTCGGGCTATGATTCTGACCCAGAGGAACTGCTGAAACGAACCTTCGAGGAAACCGATGGTTATGACGAAATGGTCATTCTACGCGACATCCGCGTCGAATCCCATTGCGAACACCATATCGTGCCAATTCTCGGCAAGGTTCACATTGCCTATCTGCCCAAACACCGCGTCATCGGCATTAGCAAGCTCGCACGCATCGTTGATATTTTCGCGCGACGTTTGCAAATCCAGGAAAAATTGACGGCACAGATAGCCAATACCATCAATGACGTTCTAGAGCCGCGGGGCGTTGCAGTTGTGGTAGAAGCTGCTCATCAATGCATGACTACCCGCGGAGTCCACAAGACAGGCGTTACAATGGTGACAAGCCGTATGCTCGGCGCTTTCCGTGAAGACGCGACCATCCGGGGCGAATTTTTCGGCAGAATTGGCCATCGCGATGCCCGCAGTGCCTAACCTTCTCACTCCGAGAGGGCTATCGGGAGCCTGATGAATATGCGGCAAGCACCTTGAGCCCCCACTAACCCTTACGGTCGGAGAGAACCAGCCGTTGTGACTGACTTCCGCCCTGTAGTTCTGGTAATCGGCATCCTGCTGTCCATTCTTGCGGTTGGCATGTGCATCCCCGCCGCCGTGGACTGGTTCCGCGGCCATCGGGACTGGCAGGTATTTGCCGTCTCCGCCGCCACCACCCTATTCGTCGGCGTTTCCATGGCCCTGGCGAGTCATGCCGGCGGTACCCGTATAAACGTCCGCCAAGCTTTCATGTTGACGACGCTGAGCTGGCTGGCGCTTACCATGTTCGCGGCCCTGCCCTTCGCCTTCTCGGAACTAAACCTCAGCTACACCGATGCCTTTTTCGAGGCTATGTCAGGCATTACCACCACCGGGGCCACGGTGATCACAGGCCTTGATACGGCACCGCCCGGCATTCTGCTATGGCGTGCAATTCTGCAATGGCTGGGCGGCATCGGCATCATCGTGATGGCCATTGCCGTAATGCCCATCCTGCGGATCGGCGGTATGCAATTATTCCGCATGGAATCATCGGATCACTCCGACAAGGCCTTGCCACGCGCCGCCCAAATTGCCACGGCCATCAGCGGCCTCTATCTGGTGCTGACGATCGTCTGGGCCACGGCCTACTGGATCGCCGGCATGAGTGGGCTCGAGGCTATAGCACATGCAATGACGACAATCTCTACAGGCGGTTTTTCAACGTCCGATGCCTCACTTGCCCATTTTGATAACGAGTCCATTGATATCATCGCCACCGTCGGCATGCTCGTTGGGGCCCTGCCTTTCATTGCTTATCTAAAAATGGTACGCGGCGATATAGGAGCCATCCTGGCGGAACCCCAAGTACCTGTATTTCTGGCAACCGTCACCGCGTTCACTGTGATTGCCGCGGGTTGGTTATGGATGGCGCATGGGGATGACCCGCTTCAGGCAATGCGCTACAGCACCTTCAACGTTGTGTCGATCATCACAGGTACGGGTTATGCCACAGCCGCCTTCGATATGTGGGGCAGCTTTGCGATGCCCATGTTCTTAATTCTTATGTTGATTGGAGGCTGTGCTGGATCGACGACCTGCGGCATCAAGATCTTTCGTTTCCAGGTTTTGTACGCGGCGGCGAGTAGCCAGATACAAAATCTGTTGCAGCCGCATGGCGTCTTCATTCGCTACTACGGTCGACGGCCCATTCCCGAAGAAGTTATCATCTCGGTACTCAGCTTCTTTTTTCTGTTTGGCATGTGCCTTGCCCTTATCGCGTTGGGCTTAGGCCTGCTTGGCCTCGACTTTGTCACCGCACTTTCAGGTGCAGCGAGCTCCCTTGCCAACGTCGGTCCTGGCCTAGGGCCTATTATTGGTCCAACAGGAACCTACCAGCCGCTGCCGGATGAGGCCAAGTGGCTCCTATCGGCTGGCATGTTACTCGGCCGGCTTGAACTATTTACCGTTCTGGTAATATTAACACCGAACTTCTGGCGCGGCTGAAAACGCCGCCAGGCGAGAAAATGCGGAATCTTCTCGAACGACGACTGCCCCAGCATGGCACTATAAAAGACCTTATGGAGTCCACGCATAACCGTCGTGATTTATACGACTTGATCTGCTTCGGCGAATACGAATCTCGAGATTCCTCCATCTCCTCCAACATTATACCAGAAATAGGCAGCTAGAGCGCGTCGGGCGATATAGGTTGCTGGGCAGCGGAGGCTTAAACCCTCTGACCCAACGGCAAACTTGTCAGATCGCTAACCGCATCAATACACCACAGAATACCCAGCAGGTTCTCCGCCACAGCATTGCCCACAACCGGCGTTACGAGTTCGCGATACTTCTCGTTGAGTTCATCATCAGTCAACGGATTTTCCGGGTCGCCCTTGCGGCACATGGCCTTGTGCGTCAGGGTTATACCATCAACGGTTTCAATATGCACAATAGCGGACCGACGGCCTGGAAAACCTTCGTCGGCCCAATCATCCTTGACCACGTGAACACGCGTCATGATATCGCGTATTTCAGCGTCATGCAGAATATCCAGCTCAAAGGCACGCATACGCACCCGCCCATCCCGCAGGCCAGCCGCCGCGCAGTAAGGAAGGCTAAATTTGGCCTCATAGGACGTTTTGGGGTTCGGATTTCCAACAATCTCCACTGCCTTTCCGTAGACACCACAATGAATTGTCTTGACGTCGCTTGCTTTCAATCCGTTGTCATTTCTCAGCGCGATCACCGCATCGACAGCAGCGAAATTGTGGCCGCAGCAAGCATGGTTTTTCTGCGTCATCTCGGTGATTGTGAAGTGATCTTCTAGGTCGGCGGTCACGGAATCCCAATCGACGTCCTTGCCAGCTGCGGCCCCGAAGCCGACATCGCCTTCTAGCATGTGAGCAGCCGCGGTAACTCCAGTTTTGGCAATCAGCGCCGCCGTACAGCCCGATTGGGCCGCCAATCCCCCATGCAAGGGTTTGGTCATCGCATCAGAGCGGAAAGCTTGTTGCAGGCCGCCGGCCATGGTCGTTGCATTGCCGATGGCATGTGATGCCTGCAACGCCGTCAAGCCAAGGATATTGGCAACGGCGGCGGCGGCCCCCATACATCCGCAGGTCGCCGTCATATGCCACATGGCATAGTGAGGTGTTCCCATCGCTCGGGCGATTCGGTTGCCGACTTCAAATCCGGCAACGACACCCGCAATGAAACGCCGGCCATCGGCACCAGATACTTGGGCCGCGGCAAGTGCAGCGGCAATTGTCGGCGCACCAGGGTGGTAAATGCCATCGCGAAAGATATCGTCAAATTCGATGGTATGGGCAGCGGTGCCATTGATCAGAGCCGCAGAGCGCATACTGGCGTCACGTCCCGATGGTATAAGCCGGGCATCGCCATGCCCGACCTCCTCAACAAGCGCCTGTGCCACGCCTGTTGCCGGCATCAGCACGCCACCAGGAATTGTAGCCGCGAACCAATCGAGGACGACGCGCCGGGCATGATGCCTGGCGTCGTCAGGCAGGCTGTCAAAGTCGATGGAAACAGCGTAGCGGCCAAGAATTTTTTGAAGCATCAGCTTTCCTCAATTTTTCAAAGTATAGACACGGCCTAGGCATGCGCCATCCTGTATCGGCAATATTTGATGATATAAGCGACCTCGACTCGCAGAATTAAAAAAAGCCCCGTGATCTGTGGCGGCAACCCGCCAATGAACCACTTCGTCCTAGTCTTTCGACTTGTCCATCCCGCTGACCAATTCTTTACTAATTATCACTGCTGTCGTTGCTACTTGATCGCGGATAGCCAAACGTGCCACCCCTCCTTATGCAGGGTACCATGGCGACAGGAGGGCATAGGGCGCACCTTGCAGCTTGGTCAGCGCTGCGCTAGAGCACTATTCAGCCTAGCAATACAGCTAAATGAGCAGGAGAGACCTATGGTGGATAGTGATGGCGTTGAATCGGGCGGCGGGGACGTCGGCGGACTGGCGGCGGAACGCCTACAGTCTTTCGTTCAGCGTATTGAGCGTCTGGAAGAAGAACGAGCGACCTTGGGTGCCGATATCCGCGAGGTATACAGCGAAGCCAAGTCCGCCGGATTCGACGTCAAAACCCTGCGCCAGGTTGTACGTTTGCTTAAGATCGACCGTGCTGACCGGCAAGAACAGGAAGCCTTGCTTGATCTTTATAAGCGCGCGCTCGACATGAATTAATATTAATCCGTGCAAATAAGATCGCCGAGGCGCTCTGGTGAAACTGCTCCTCCAGACCACATAGATCTGCAGCAAGAGCGTTCAGTGCTTCTGCAAACGCCCGGTACCAGGCACCGACAGCGGCTCCAGTCCGACTGAAAATAACGTAACCGCGGACGGCAAGCAGCAATCCGTTTCCCGGATGCGCCAGAGCCTGTACGGCCTCTCTGGTAGAAATCCATTTGGAAACAACAACTTCAGCATCAACTTAGATAGGAATATCACGAGCCGGCCACGCCAAATCAAACGTTAGTAAATGGGAGAATAGCGCGCAGCGGATAGAACCGCGGCTCACCACCTAGCCTTCAGGTGTCCAACCGAAGCTGCCCCACCAATAAACCGAGATAAACAGAAATAGCCAGACAACATCGACGAAGTGCCAGTACCAAGCCGCCGCTTCAAATCCGATATGCACCGCCGGCGTGAAATGGCCCTTGGCAGCGCGGAAATAGCAGACCGTCAGGAAGCAAGCGCCGACAAGAACATGGAAACCATGAAAGCCGGTCGCCAGATAGAAAGTCGAGGGATAGATACCATCCTTCAGCGAAAAGGCCGCGTGCAGATACTCGTAGGCCTGAAAGCCAAGGAAAATGAAGCCAAGGATGACCGTCAATCCCAGCCCGGCAACCATCTTGGCCTGGTCCCCTAGCCGCACTGCATGATGAGCATAGGTAAGGGTGGCGCCGGAGGTCAGCAGGATCAGCGTATTCAAGAAGGGAACATGCCAAGTCTCCAACGGCTCAATCCCCGCCGGCGGCCATACGGCGTTAGCCACACCACTGAGAAACGGCACGCTGGCATTAAAGTAGGCCCAGAAAAACGCAAAGAAGAACATCACCTCCGAGGCGATGAATAGGATCATCCCGACGCGCAAGCCGTGCTTCACCGGATCCGTGTGGTAGTTCTCAGCGCTGCGGGCTTCTTTGATAACGTCGCGCCACCACCCGGCGAAGGTGAAAAGCAGAATGGCAAGGCCGAGGAGGAACCCCAACAGAGGACCGCCATGCATGAACCAAATGCCGCCGATCGCCATGACAAATACGGCAATGCTACCGACGATGGGCCAATAGCTTGGCTCCACCATATGCCATGGATGTTTCTTGACCGCGTCACTAGCCATTTTCTGCTCTCCTCAGAATAGTCCCATCTCAGGCCGCCAAAATCTCTTATTGCCGAACTGTCTTAACCCCACGGCCGCCCTGCTAAAGGGCCGTGTTTGCCGACTGTCGAACCGGCTTATCATCGTTACGCCCGGCACCGCCGCTTTCAACCGGATAAAACGTATAAGAAAGCGTGATTGCCCTGACGTCAAATGCATCAGGATCATCGAGGATAGCCGGGTCAACATAGAACAGAACTGGCATATCGACCGATACCCCCGCTTTCAATGTCTGCTCCGTGAAGCAAAAGCATTCAATCTTATTAAAATACGGAGCCGCCTTGGCGGGCGCGACATTGAAAACCGCTGTACCCGTCAGCGTGCTCAATGACTCGTTGCGCGCTTCATAATAGGCGAGCACCTCCTCACCGAGCCGCACCGTCATATTCCTGAGAACCGGCTTGAACCGCCAGGGCAAGTCGCGGTTAATATTAGCATCGAAGGATATACGAATTTCCTGGTTACTGACCGGCCCTGTCGGCCGCTCAGCTTGCGTCACCGGCGTCCCACCATAGCCTGTTACCTGACAGAACAGACGATATAACGGCACCGAGGCGAACGATAGACCTACCATGCCGCCAACAACGATGAACAGCACCACCGCCGTCATCTGCTTGCGTCTGCGTCCAGCGTCCATGAGTACCGTTCCGACTGATCTTACTCCCCCGGCTAATGATGGCCATCAGAGCCGATCACCGGCGGGTCTTCATGGGTATGGAATGGCGCCGGTGAAGGTACCGCCCACTCCAGTGTCGTAGCGCCCTCACCCCAAGGATTTGCAGCCGCCTTCTCTCCAGATGTCAGCGCCTTCAAGGCAACAACTAAAAACACCAACGTCCCCAAGGCCGTTATCGCTGCACCAATGCTGGAAACCAAATTCCAGTTAGCATAAATATCTGGATAATCGACTATACGCCGGGGCATGCCTGCAAGGCCAAGAAAGTGTTGCGGGAAGAACAGGACATTGACACCAACAAATGTCAGCCAGAAGTGCAATTTTCCCAATTTCTCCGAATACATACGCCCGGTCATTTTGGGGATCCAGTAATAGAACCCGGCAAAGATGGCAAACACAGCGCCAAGACTGAGTACATAGTGAAAGTGGGCGACGATGTAGTAGGTGTCGTGGAGCTGCATGGTCACACCAGCATTAGCCAATATCACTCCGGTGACGCCCCCGACGGTAAACAGGAAGATGAAGCCGACAGCCCACAACATGGGTGTGTCGAAACGGATTGATCCACCCCACATTGTAGCGATCCAGCTAAATATTTTTACCCCGGTCGGCACGGCAATAACCATGGTGGCTGCGATAAAGTAAGCACGGGTATCAACGCTGATGCCCGTGGTGAACATGTGGTGAGCCCAGACGACGAAGCCAACAAGACCAATTGATGCCATGGCATAGGCCATGCCGATATAACCAAAAACGGGCTTCTTCGAGAACGTCGATACAATATGGCTAACGATGCCGAAGGCCGGCAAGATCATAATGTAAACTTCAGGGTGGCCAAAGAACCAGAATAGGTGCTGCCATAGAAGTGGGTCCCCACCGCCAGCTGGGTCAAAAAAGGCCGTGCCAAAATTGCGGTCGGTTAGCAACATGGTGAGGCCGCCGGCCAACACAGGCAGGGCCAGTACCAGCAGGATAGCGGTAATCAACATCGCCCAGACGAATAACGGCATGCGATGTATGGTCATGCCCGGGGCACGCATGTTTAAAATCGTCGCGATGAAGTTGATGGCACCAAGGATCGACGAGGCACCAGCTACGTGCAGACTGAGGATGGCAAAATCGACGGCAGGGCCGGGACTGAACATCGCCGTACTAAGCGGCGGATAAACGGTCCAACCAGTCGCAGCGCCACCGCCAATGACGGCAGAGCCGATCAACAACAAGAAGGATGCAGCAAGCAGCCAGAAGCTAATATTGTTCATTCTCGGGAACGCCATGTCTGGGGCCCCGATCATCAGCGGTATTATCCAGTTACCAAAGCCACCAATCAATGCTGGCATGACCACAAAGAAGATCATGATCAGACCGTGGGCCGTGACCATCATGTTGTAGAAATGGAAATCGTCGATGAACTGGATGCCAGGGAGAGCCAATTCGGCACGGATCAACCACGACATCCCGCCACCGAAGACGGCGGCGATCACAGCAATGATCATGTAAAGAGTGCCGATATCCTTGTGGTTCGTAGAAAGGACCCATCGTCTCCATCCGGTCGGATTGTGACCGTGGTCATCGTGCCCTTTAGCGGCGGCTCCGTAAGCCATTCTATGAACCTTTCGCTACGCTCAGTTACGGGGGGCGGTGATGGCTACAGCCGTGGCGCGAGCCTGGGCGACCCGGTACCGTGATTTAGTCACGCCATCCGGCAAGGTGGCCTGTGCCTTCGTCTTGGCTACCCATACAGCAAAGGCGTCCTTGGAAACGGCATGGACGACGATGGGCATGCGGCTATGCATTACACCGCAAAGTTCCGAACACTGACCGTAGAAGGTGCCTTCTTCGTTGATACGCATCCAAGTTTCGCTGATCCTGCCCGGCACCGCGTCAACCTTATAAACAAGTTGCGGCACCGCCCACGCATGGATGACGTCATTGGCAGTGATCAAAATACGAATGTCCGTTTCGACTGGCAGGACAACAGCGTTGTCGACCGCCAACAAACGAATCTGCCCTTCCTTCAAATCTTCTTCAGCAACCAAATTACTGTCGAACTCGATGCCCTGATCGGGATACTCGTAGGACCAGTACCATTGATTGCCTATCGCCTTCAGCGTCAATTCCGGGTTTTCTGTGCGGTCCGTGAAATAGAGCAGCTTGAAAGAAGGAACCCCGATAGCTATCAGAAGGACAATTGGAATGACCGTCCAGGCGATCTCTAGGCCAGCGTGGTGAGTGGTTTTAGATGGGGCCGGGTTCGCCTTCTCGTTGAACTTGATCATGACGATGATCAGTAAACCCAGAACGAAAATCGTGATCACCGTCATGATGACCAGGAGAAGATCGTGCAAGGCAGAGATTTCCGTGATGGAAGGGGAAGCCGCTCGCACCATGCCCATCTGCCAGGGACTCGGCAATTCGGCCCAAGCAGGGGTCGCCAAGAACGTGCCAATGGCAATAGAAATAACACCGCCAAATCTGTGCATCATACAATCATCTCATGCCGTTTCCGTCGATGACTGGGATAGTTCAAGATTATTTCAAACCTCAAACCGCATGCCCCAGGGAAGACCTCGGTTACCGCGCCTAGATCGCAGTTCTGCTACCACATAGGGCTATGATCTTGAAAGGACTTTCTAGCGAAGAACCTCATCTCTACCCCGTCATTGATTGAGACAGGCAATGGAAATGACAACCGTGGGGGGGGGAATTACAATAGCTGACTTGCCATTGCCGCATGCGGCAATGATAATGCCGTCCCTTCACCTCGTGACGGAACGCTGATGAAAGTCAATAATTGGGTCCTGGCGATCTTATTGTTCGCCTTGTCTGCAGGCATGTACGGGGCCGTCCTCTACAAGTTCTCCTGAATAGCCATGATTGCCATTGCCGACCTGCCGCATGTCACCGCTAGCCTCAACGCCATTTCTAGCGTCTTCCTGATTGCCGGTTACACAGCCATCCGCAGCGGAAACCGCCGCCGCCATCGCGCCTGCATGCTGGGCGCCGTTGCCGCGTCCATTTTGTTCCTGGTCGCCTACATCGTTTACCACTTGAACAGTGGCCTCGCTCGATTCGGCGGAGAAGGGGCAATTCGTATTTTCTACTTTGCGTTCCTAATCCTGCACGTGATCATGGCGATGGTCATAGTACCCCTCGTGCCTATCACCCTCATACAGGCCCTCCGTGAGCGGTTCGACCACCACCGCCGCATTGCCCGCTGGACCTTTCCCATTTGGCTCTACGTCACCATTTCGGGCGTTCTCGTCTACATCATGTCACAGCATCTATATCCATGGTCTCCCGGCTAAATACAGAGAATATCGAGACAAGACCAACGGCCCGACGGGAGCTAAAGCGTTGGGCTCGGCTCGCAGTTCTGGCTCTGGCTCTGGCCGGACTGTTTGCCCTACTGCTCGCAGTTTCGCGAATTCCTGGCTCAGAAAATATTATTGCGTGGCCTACAGCCTTCTTCCGGAAAGCCTTAGTAATCCATGTTATTTTTGCCTTCGTTGTCTGGTTCCTAGCTGTATTTGCCGCTCTGTGTCTGTTGATGGCGGAAGCTCTAGGCGGCGGCCGGGCACGCGCAGCGTTCCTGGGCGGCCCAGCGGTAATGTTAGCCACCTGCGGATTTATTCTGCTTTTAATACCGGCGCTTCTCGACCGCGGGGCTCCCTCCCTTAACAACTATATTCCGGTCATCACCGACCCATTGTATTACACTGGACTCGGAATTCTTGCTGCAGGATTACTGCTAGCCGTGCTTCGCCTCTGGGCCAGTGCCATCGGAAGCCGCGCATGGGCGCTACCGCCAGCAGTAGCGGTCATCGGCGCTTCTGTCATATTCGTAATGGCGCTGATCTCTGCCGTCCTCGCATGGAATGCTCTAGACAACCGAGCACCAGATCATGCCTACAACGAAGACCTGACATGGGGCGTCGGGCACGTGCTCCAGTTCCTTAATGCCACGCTGTTGATCGGCGCGTGGCAAATGCTGGCCCAGGCAACCGTTGGACGAAGCCTAATGCCGCCGGCTCTGTTCCAGGCTGCCATTGCTCTGCTGGTCGCCAGCGGCATGGTTGGACCGTTCCTCTACTTTGCATTCGAGCCGTTCTCAACGGCACATCGGGACGCCTTCACCCTGCTACAATACGCTATGGCCCCATCGACGACTCTGGCTGCCATAGGGCTCGGGGCGGCGATCCTGGCGCAGCGGCGAGAATCACATCTGCCTTGGGATGACCCCGGATTTTTATGCCTTTTCCTTTCGCCTCTGGTTTTCTTGGTGGGCGGTTTTATGGGCCTCTTCGTCGACGGAGCCGATACCCGCACGCCCGCTCATTATCATGCCGTAATTGCAGGCGTGATGTTGGCGTTCTTTGGCCTGTTCTATCGTTTAATTCTACCACGCCTAGGACAAGATGTTGGGAGCGGATGGGCCATGCGCGCCCAAGTTTGGTTATTCGGCATCGGCCAAACCATGGCCTCTATCGGCTTATTTTGGGCCGGTAGTAGCGGCGCCGCGCGCAAAATAGCTGGCGAAGCCCAGGGCTTGGAAGGCATCGCCCAGATTGGCGGTCTATGGATGAACGGCGTCGGCGGCATCATCGCCGTGGCCGGCGGCCTGATGTTCACCTGGACGGCGGGGCGTGCTCTGGTGCACAAAGGCCCCCACAAATCCCGGGACGACACGTAAGGCCGCCGCCGACAAGGACACTGATATGAAGGCAAACATTAGTACGGCACAGCTGCCGGACGCGGCGCCGGCCGAATCCCGCACCTATCGTAGCCGAGTTGTCGACTACGCCATTATCCTTAAACCACGGGTCATGTCCTTGGTGGTATTTACGGGCCTAGTTGGCCTGCTGCTGGCTCCGGGCGCAATCGATATACTGTCAGCGATCATCACCGTCGCCTGCATTGCGGCTGGCGCCGGAGCATCGGGCGCCATCAACATGTGGTACGATCGCGACATTGATATTCTGATGGCTCGCACCATGGATCGGCCGATCCCAGCAGCCCGCATGGCGCCCCAAGAAGCTTTGATCTTCGGTGGCCTGCTGGCAGCAGTGTCTGTAGCGGTGATGGCCACTAGCATCAACCTAGCAGCTGCTGGGCTGCTTGCTCTGACCATTCTCTACTATGTGTTCATCTACACCATGTGGCTGAAACGCCGCACGCCGCAGAACATCGTCATCGGGGGCGCTTCGGGCGCCTTTCCGCCGATGATCGGCTGGGCGGCAGTGACCGGAACCATCGATCCAATCTCGCTTGTGATGTTCGCCATCATTTTCCTATGGACACCACCTCATTCCTGGGCCCTAGCACTGTTCAGCAATTCCGATTACACGCGGGCTGGCGTGCCGATGATGCCGGTAGTTGCTGGCCCCGAATCGACCAAGCGTCAGGTGCTTTGCTACTCATGGGTCCTGGTTGCCGCGACCTTGCTGCCCTACGGCGTCGGGATGTCAGGACTGCTTTACGCGGTTACAGCGATCATGTTGGGCATTCGCTTTCTTCGGCTGGCCTGGATTCTACGCGGCGCCGAGGATGAAACCCTCGCCGCTCGCAAATTGTTTGGGTATTCGATTCTCTATCTCTTCCTCATTTTTCTTGCTCTCCTTGCTGACCGGGCCCTTAGTGTCCTCGCCTAAATGACCAATGTTTCTTATGCGGCGCTAGAGAAGAGATTCGCTAGGCTAAGCGCGCTTGACGATGCGCGCGGCATGCTCGGCTGGGATCAGGCCACAATGATGCCTTCCGGCGGAGCCACGGCCCGCAGCGAGCAGATAGCCGCCATCGCCGCTGTGTGCCACGGCATCCTAACCTCGTCGGAACTGGAAGACTGTCTGGCCGCTGCTGAAGTCGACACTGAAAGCCTAAATCCATGGCAACGCGCCAATCTGGATGCCATGCG